>DASYDW010000105.1 GCA_036499395.1 Pirellulales bacterium | reverse complement strand
CCAGGTCCTCGGGACGGGCGACAGGGCAAGAACTAGACCCATTTGCCGCCGAACGTCGTTAACAATCCAATCGGCCCTCAGGCCGAAATCGGCTAAGCACGACTATGCCACAAACGCTGGCCTAATTTCTAGAGGAAAAATTCGTGGGCAGTCGGCAGTGAAGAGGGCAGTGACGAAGAAGTAGCTGGTAGTGGGTAGACAGTAGCTGGTAGTCGGAACTAAAACGCGAGCGGTACGCGAGAATTTACTGACTACTGACTTCTGGCAACTAACTAATGGCAACTTTCCCGTTACGGCAACTCGCGGATGCGCAGGTTTCGGAATTCGACGGGGGAGCCTTCTGATTCAAGACAGAGGTAGCCTGTGCGCGGGTCGGCACCCGAGCCGCCGGATACTTCTTCGCCGTTGACCCACAGGCGCACTTCGCCGTTGATCGCGCGGACGTAGTAGTGATTCCATTCGTTGATTCCCTTGCTCAGCTCCTTGCGGGGAAAGCTGCGCGATCCGTCAGGTGAGATCGGCGGAAACGGCGTGAGCTTGGCCTGGCCGACGCGAAACACGTCGCCGTTGGTTGTGAACCAGTCGGCTTTCTTCTTGTTTTGCGCTTCGTACTGCGTTTTGTAGCCGTGATCCAGCACTTGCACTTCGATTCCCTGCGGCAGGCTGCCCGGCTTCAGGTTCTCGAGCGAGGCGGGAATGGTCCACACGAAAATCCCGGAATTTCCGGCCGACTTCAGATGCCGCCACTGGGCGACCAGTTCGAAATTCGTGACCGTCTTTTGCGTGCGGATGACACCGACCGGCTGTCCCGTGCAGTGCGCGACGCCGTCCTTCCAGGTCCAGGTGTCGGCGTTGCAATTCACGTTGACAAAATCCGCCTCGCCCAGCTCGCGCCAGCCGGGCCCGACGCCGTCGATCGTGGCTTTCGTAACCGGTTCTTCGGCAGCACACGTTAGCGGAAGCAGGCCACAACAAGCAAATAGCAATACGAAACAAAGCGGGCGATGCATCAGGGGAGTCCTCGTCCGAGTGCGATGATCGAATCAGGTGCAAAGATCACAAAAGCGAGACTGTCCAAACGACGGCGCGCTTAGCTCGGCGAAGCATAACCCGGCCGGTGTGCATCCGCAACGCGATGCATGTCACAGGTATTGGCGCGAACCGCGCCCGCGCGGTGCCGTGCTTCTCCACAGCCAACAAAAAAACCTTGCTGCGCTTCGGGCTAGTGTGTTGGCTCTATGGCAACGCTTGCAGGCGAATAAGCGTGCCGTTGTTTGTCAGGAACTACTGCGACTTACGGCGCCACATATTCGCTCTTGCGGCTGTAGCCGGGCGAGGGTTTGTAGTTCGCGCCGGGCAATTCTTCCCACGGCACGACTCCTACCTGGTCGGCCCACGCTTGCCAGGCCGCGGTCAGTTCTTTGACCCGTTCGGGCTCGGTCGCAGCGCGATTGTTCGTCTCGGACCGATCGTCGACCAGATTGTACAGCTCCCACGGACCGCGGAACTCGGCCACCAGCTTCCAGTCGCCGACGCGGATCGCGCGGTTTCCCTCGTGCTCCCAGGCCAGCGTGCGAGGAGCGGCCTCTTCGCCCGCCAAAGCCTTGGCCAGACTCTGCCCTGAAAGGGGCGGCGGTTTGTGGTCGCCGAATTGTTCGGGATAGCTCGTGCCAGCCACTTCCAACAGTGTGGGCATCAGGTCAATCACGTGGCCGACCTCGCTGGTCAGCGTGCCGCGCGCGGCTATGCCTGCCGGCCAGCATGCCACGAGCGGCGTCGAAATGCCCCCTTCGTGATCCCACATCTTGTGCATGCGGAAAGGAGTATTCGCGGCGCTGGCCCAACCGATCTCGAGGCAGCGATGCGAGCCGGGCGCACCGACCGGCGTGCCCGGATTGTGGCCTCGGCCGGCATTCGGCCACGAGTTGAGCGCCTCGGCACTGGCGCCATTGTCGGACATGAACAGCACGAGCGTGTTCTCGCGCGCGCCGAGTCGATCGACCGCCTGCATGACGCGCCCCACGCCCTGGTCCATGCAATCGATCATAGCGGCGTAGACAGCCATCCGCAGATCCCATTCGTCGCGATCGGCTTCGGATAGATCGTCCCAGGCCTTCGCGACGGGATCGCGCCGCGACAGTTTTGTCTCGGGCGAGAGGAGCCCTATCTCCTTTTGCCGCGCAAAACGCTGCTCGCGCAAGCGGTCCCAGCCGCCGCGGTAATGGCCGCGATACTTGGCAATATCCTCAGGCTTGGCGTGCAGCGGAAAGTGAGGCGCCGTGTAGCAGAGGTGCAAAAAGAACGGATCGTCTTTGTTGTCGCGGCCATGATCGTCGAGAAACTTCACAGCGTTATCAGAAAACGCGTCCGTGACGTAGTAGTTCTCGCCCGCCTTGATGTACTCGCGATCCATGTACAAGGGATTCGGATCAAAGTAGCCGCCGCCGCCCCCGGTGCCGTAAGCATGGTCGAAGCCGCGGTTCATTGGATGATTCGGCCGGTTGCCATTGTCCGCGCCGCCGACGTGCCATTTGCCGACGTGGTACGTGCGATAACCGGCGGCATGCAGCAATTGTGCGACGGTCACGGTCTGGGGAAGAATGCTGTGCGTGTAGCTGGGCGGGTGCCAGTCTTGCAGCATGTGCCCCACGCCGGCGACGTGCGGATAAAGGCCGGTCAGCAGCGCCGCCCGGGTCGGGCAACAACGGGCCGCGTTGTAAAACTGCGTGAAGCGCGTTCCATTCGCGGCCAGCCGATCGATATTCGGCGTCGCGATCTCTGAGCCATAGCATCCCAGGTCCGACCAACCGAGGTCGTCGGCCAGAATCAACACGATATTCGGTCGACGCGCAGGCTCCGCCGAATTGGCCTGCGAAATACCGGCTATCGAGATGATTGCGCCGATACAGACGATGATCGGAATAGAAAGTCCGCTTAGCCAATGTCGGCCAAAACGACCGACGACGGAATTAAGGAACATGGACCGTCTCACAGGAATGACGTCGAAGGAACCGTCGGAGTTCGACCACTAGTATCAATCGTCAGACACGAAGGGTCAACGAGTGACGGTCAGGCGCGGTTGACGATGCCAAGGTCCGGACGACGCTTGGGATTACTAATCCAGATCAGCGGGAATCATATCAAATCGGCGTTTGAGGCACCCGATACCCGACGACGCGACGGCGTTCGCTATTTCCTTCGGCGCAATGCGAGTAGCACAAAGCCACCGACGGCCGCGAGTACGAACGATCCCGGCTCGGGCACGACCGTCAGGCCGTACGGCGCGACGAACGTCGGCCCGGCGCCGTGCGTGGCGTCGGAGAGGATCGATCGATTGCCGGTCGTGGGATCGATATCGAGCACGTTGCCGGTAGCCCTCGTGGTAAAGAGAACGTTCGCGGCCCACACGATGCCGCTGGGCGCGACGCCGAGCCCTGGCACCGCCCCGATGGGTGCTCCTGTACCAGATGAGATCGAATGGTAGTCGAAGGGATCAGGGACGTTCGGGTTGAAGCTACCGACGGCCGTCCCAGCAATACTGGCGGATGGGGTGCCAAACAATATGTTGCCGTCTGAGGTGGCCGCCATCGAGTAAACCACGGTCGTCGAAAGATAGCTGCCGACGAAGTTTCCGGTTAGCGAATAGCTTTCAAAGCTGCCCGGGCCGGACGTAAACAGCAAACCATCGGTATAGAGCAGGGCACCAGCGTTGCCACCTAAGCTGGCCAGGTTTGTCGCGTTACCTGTGGTGGGATCGACGCGGAACAGCTCGGACCCATCGACCGCATAGATCTGATTACCGACCTGAATGGCATCGGCCGCCGGGCGCGAAGTGATCTGCGTGCGGTCGCCTGTCGCCGGGTCGACCGAGAACAGTCCGTTCGTCGCCGAAACGAGCAGTTGTCCGCCCGCCATGCGTGAGACGCCCGAGGGTGGTCCGCCGGTCGGAGCCTCACTGAAATCGAACTGCGGCCCACTACCATGCGTGGCATCGGAAATGATCGTCCGATCGCCAGTAGCGGGGTCGACGCGCATCAAGCCGTAATCCTCGCCCCCCGATGTCGGACCGATGTCAGCCGAGATGACGATGTCACCGGCGTTCAATTGGACGGCGCTGGCGCATCGCACGAGCAAGCACGCCAAGACGATGACGAACGTCGTTCCGAAAAGAATCCGCACAAGCTGACAATGAAAACTTGCCATGATTCCTGCTCTGCCTCGAAGAAGAAATGAGAATTTGAATGACGAATGGTTGGTAGTTTTGGTTCCGGTCGCCATCTCTTCCGGCGCAGCGCAATCAGCGACACGCCAGCGACAAGCGCGAGGATAAAAGATCCCGGCTCGGGCACGACCGTCAGGCCATACGGCTGGACGAACGTTGGCCCTGCGCCGTGCGTGGCGTCGGAAAGGGTTGTTACTACGCCGGTCGTCGGATCGATACCGAGCACCTCTCCGGTGCGTTTTTGGGTGTAAAGGATGTTTGCAACCCAAACCGCACCGCTCGGCGACACGCCGAGTCCCGTAACGGTGTTAATTGAAGTCACTCCAGCAGGAAGCCCATGAACATCAGAATAGGTCGGGTCGGGGATATTGGGATTCAAACTGACGACGGACGCCGTACCCCCGTTCAAGATCAGCGACGCACTTCCCATGATCAGATTTCCATCGGACGTGGCGGTCATCGCGCCCGTAAATTCGAACGACGGAAAACTCGCGAGGTAATCTCCGGAAAGTGAATAGCTGATCACGCCGCCTCGGATCGGTGTGTACAGCTCCCCGTTGGCAAAGGCCAAAGAATAGGTTGCGTCGTAGTCGAGACCAAGATTCGTCGAGTTGCCGGTCGTCGGATCGACGCGAAACAGGTTCTCCCCATCAACGGCATAAATCTGATTGCCGACCTGAATGGCGCCGGCCGTGGGGCGAGCGTTGATCATGGTGCGGTCCCCGGTCGCCGGATCGACCGAGAACAACCCATTCCCGGCTGCAACGAGCAATTGCCCGCCGGCCATGCGCGAAACCGACGATATTCCGAGAGTACTAAAATCAAACGCTGGCCCGCTGCCGTGCGTCGCGTCGGAAATGATCGTGCGATCGCCGGTCACCGGATCGACGCGCATCAAGCCGTAGTCCTCTCCGCCCGATGTCGGGCCGATGTCGGCCGAAATGACAATGTCCCCTGTGTTCAGTTGCACGGCGCTTGCACATTGCGCAAACGATCCCACCAAAGTGACTGCCAACGTGATCGCCAGAAAAACCGTTCTGGCTCGATAATGAAAAGCTGCCATGATCACTGCTCCCGTTTCGATGACATAAATGATTGCTCGTCCCGATAAATGTGGTGGGCAGCGCCGCGTGATCTCGCAATCACTTGTTCGTCCGCTGCCGACCGTTGAAACGCCATGAATTGACCGCCCGTAATCGCATGACGAATTGCCATGCAGAAAAAAATCGACGAATAAAAAGACATATATCGCGATGAATAGCCGCCCCAGAAAAATGCGGGACGGAAGTGTCGCGCCGCTCAGCATCCGCGCGTTGACATCACAACGTGCGCCGCAGAGTGGCACCGTGTCACAGAAGCACTGTGTCACAGAAAGCGATCGTCCAAGCGCATTTGCATGCGCTTGCGCCGCTTAAAAGAATCCGGCTCAGTAGCGATACCCGATTTTTACGTCTGGCCGGGCGCCTCTTCCCAACCTTCCCGGATCATAGGGAAGTCAGAATCGCTGGTCAATTCAATTCCTGAGATTCGCTAATAAGATTTACATTCGCGGACTGGGCGGTCGCCTTACGGCCCGCCGACCACGGTGTAAGCGGCCGTCGAACCGGCCGGCTTGTCGACCACGGCCCGCAGGTCTTTCGCGCCGCGCTCGGCCGTATCGACCCGCAGCACGATCGTGTGCGGCCCCCGGGCGAGAGTCGCTTTTTGCGAACCGTCGGCCGGCAGGGGGCTGCCATCGATCCACACCGCTATGCCGCGTGGATCGTTGAGCTTGATCTCCACGTCTCCTGGCTCGGTGACATCGACGTTAGCGCTCAAATAAAGTACCTTCCGCGCGTCGGTCGTCAACTCCGCAAGTGGTAGCGTGCCATCGACGCGTCCGTAGGCGGGCAGCCAGGCGGTTGGCTCGGCGCCGGCGATACGCGCGGCAAAGACGTTCGCGTCGGGGACGCCGGCAGCCAACGCCGGCGGCGTTTCGTTCAAATAGCGCCAACGTTGAATCGTAGGCTGCGAGCGCACGGCGTAAGGGCCGGCCCTGCCCAACTCGCCCACGAAGCGGACCAGGTCCATGAACTCGGTATGCGTCAGGAACGCGGCCAGCCCCTTGGGCATCAGCGATTTGCCCTCCGATTCCTCGTCGATGTCGGCCGCGGGGATCGTGACGCGGCGTCCGGTGGCATCTTTGACAATGACACGATTATCATCTCGATCGACGACGATGCCCTGGTGGAACATGCCGTCCGAGGTAATGAAGTTGCGTGTGAGAAAGCTTTCCTTGATGCTCAGATCGGGATGCAGAATCGACGTGATCACGTAATCCACCGGCCCGGTCGCCCCCACCGGACTGAGGTCCGGTCCCACGTCCCCTCCGGCGCCGCTCACGGAGTGGCATTTCATGCAGCCCAGATCGGCACGGCGAAAGATGGCCTCGCCCCGCGCGGCGTTCCCCTTGGCGAGGACTTCGGCCGCCATGACTTTCAGTTCGTCGAGCGTCGGGGGCGGCTTTTCGATATCAAGCCCAGCGGCCTTGCTCAAGACGTCGGCCAATTGCGGATCGCTGCGGCCCGCCAGATACATGTGCCGCAAAGCGAGCTTGGCGTTATCGGTCGGCAGTTGCGTCGTGGCCAAGGCCGCGGCCAACTTTTCGGTCCCTCCCTGCCGGTCCAATAGCGCGTCGACGAGCACATCTACGTTGGCGCCGGTCTTCGGGTCTTCCAGCAGCTTCGCTGCGTCCGTGGCCGCCGCCGGTAAATCAATGCCCGCCAACAGTGCTACACCGTAAGCCCGCAGACGAGGATTGTCAGCGGCGAGCAATTTGTCGGCCGTGTCGCGGGCGGGCTGACCACCGATCGCCAATAGCGCTTCGAGTGCCAGCCGGCGCGATTCATCCGTGGTCTGCGCATCCAGCAGCCGCGCCGACAGCGGCGCAGCCAAACCCGGCAATTGCCAGGCCGCGGCCAGTCGCACGGCGGCCCGCGCCGTGGCCGGATCGCGATCGTTCATCAGTTGCAACAGTCCTTCGGCGGCTACCGGCGGCTTCAACTTGCGCGTTTGCGCCGCCGTGGCAAGCCCTTCGAGCGCCTGACGCCGCAGTTCCGCCGAGAGCCCATCCGGCTTCGCGGCCTGCTCATAGACATACGCCAGGTCTTGCTCGTTGCCGCGGTCGCAGACCAGCTTCAACACGCTGCCGACGCGCTCGGGCGGCAGCCGACCGCTTTTCAGCAATCGCACCATCGCACCGGCATCCTGTCCGCGAGACGGCGACGGCGCGACAAGCATCGCGCTGCCCAGTGCAACTGCGAACCATAGAACGGAAGGCAATCGACTCATCCGAATCACTGCCCCGCCTGCGCGCTGCCGTTGGTTTCGGCCTGCTTCGCGCGACGCTCGAGCGTGTCGAGCGTCTCTTTCAGCGTGTATTCCAGGTAGCCGTCCTGCGGATGAGCGAGCGACTCGAGCGCCACTTCCGTGGCCTTCGGATCGTGGAAGAAACTGGCTGCTCGAACTGCTTCGAGCCGGACGCGTGGATTCTCGTCGTTCGCCTGGACTCGCAACAGCTCGAGCGGTTCTTCAACCCGATCGCGCCAGTAGCAGAGCACCCGCGTGGCGGCCGCCCGGGCTCGCGGTTCGGGCGAGCGCAACACTTTCTTCAAAAGAGCGGTGTCCACGGCGTCGTGCTGCTGATGCACCCACAACGCTTCGAGCAGATGATGCTGCAGCTCGGGATCCTTGGGATCGAGCGCGGCAACCCATTTGTCGAGTTCGGCCATCACCTGGTCGCTGTCACGCGTGCGCAGCTCGCGACGCACGCGATACAGCGTGCGATCTTCGTACGACTTCAACAGGTCCAACAGTGCGCCGATCGAGGCTCCCGCGATCTGCGGCGGCTTGGCCAGCGGACGATTCTTGTAAGTGATGCGCCAGATGCGGCCGTGCATCTTGTCGCGGTTCGGGTCGCGAATCGAATGCTGCATGTGGCCGATCAGCGGATTGAACCAGTCGATTAGGTACAACGCGCCATCCGGACCGAACTTCAAGTCGACCGGCCGGAAGTTCTGGTCCTTGGATTGCAACAACGGTTCCACCGGGTCGGCAAAGAAGCCCGAGTCCTCGTCGCGCATTTTGTAGTTCAGCGTGCCGTGGAAGCCGATGCAGTTGTTCAGCAGGTAATTTCCCTGCACGTCATCAGGAAAGTTGCGGCTGGCCACGAACTCGCAGCCCGAGGTGGGGCGCCACTGCATCTTCAGAAACTGCTTCATGCCGCCATGCTTGTGCGGATGATCGACCTGTCCCGAGAAAGCGGTGCCGTAATAGTTGGCTCCGCCCGAAGCGTCGGCTACGAAGTTCTGCCCCCAGTGATCGAATACGTGCCCCCAGGGATTGGCAAAACTGTACGACACGAAGACGTCGACCTTGGACGTCAGCGGCTCGTAACGGAAGACACCCGCGTTGGCCAGGCGTTCCGGACCGTACGGAGTTTCGATCGCCGACTGGTGGAAGGTTCCTTCCTGGAAATAAAGAGCGCCGTCGGTGCCCCAGGTGAAGGCGCTGATCGAATGATGAGAGTCCGCCGAATCAAAGCCGTGCAAAACGTTCTCGCGTTTGTCGGCCCGATCGTCGCCGTCGGTATCCTTGAGGAACATCAGGTTCGGCTGCTGCGCGACATAGGCGCCGCCGTCCCCGAGTTCCAACCCGGTGGGCACGTACAGCTTGTCGGCAAACACGGTTTGCTTGTCGGCCTTTCCGTCGCCGTCGGTGTCTTCATAGATCAGCAGCTTGTCGTCGACCGGCTTGCCCGGCAGGTACATTGGATAGCTGGGCATCGTGACGACCCACAACCGGCCGCGGCTGTCGAACTCGAACTGCACCGGCTTTTGCAAATCGGGGAAGTCCTTTTCCGAAGCGAACAAGTTCACTTCGTACCCTTCCGGCAATTTGAACTGCGCCTTCTCGTCGTCCGGTGTGGTGAGATTGATCGGCTGCGTGTAGTTCGTCTCGACCTTGACGAAGTCGCCCGTGTTGCTGTCGTCGATCGTTTCGGGCACGGTCTGCCCCTTGGCCACGGCCCAGATGCGCCCGTCGCGGTTGGCGATCATCTTGCGCAGCTTCGAGAACTCGGCCGGGAAGTTGACGACGCCGAACGGCTTCTTCCGCCCACCATAGATATAGAAGCCGTTGACCGCGCGATAGTCGTACCAGAACTGCAGGTTCTTCTCGTCGATTTCGCGATCGAGCGCCGCCATGTCGATCTTGCGATCGGTCGGGCGAGCACCGAATAGCGAAGCATCGATCAGTTTCGCCACTTCGGCGTCACCATGCGCGTTCAGATGCACACCGTTTGTCGTCCACGGCTCTTTCGCCCCTTGCATCAGGCTGAGCGTGGGCGTGAACAGGTCGACATACACGACGACGTGCTTCGCGGCCAGCTTGGCCATCGCGTCGGCATAGAGCTTGATGTTCTCGTTATTCTTCGTGCCGTCGGGCAGTGTGCGGCGGTGCAGATTCTCGTGCGCGATGGGGGACACCAGCACCAGCCGGGGCGGCGCGACGCCATCGTACTTGGTGGTCGTGCTTTCGGTGATGAACTTTTCCAGGTCCTGCTCGAACTTTGCCAGGCCGGCCTTGCCGCCGAACGATTCGTTGAAGCCGTAACAGGCCACGAGCACCGAAGGCTTATGATCCGTCAGGTTGTGGCCATGATCCTGGAAGTCTTGCGAGCGCATCTTGATCGACAGCTCGTCGGCCGACCAACCCAGATCGCGAATCGTGAGGTCGTATTCCGGAAAGCGGCTGTAGAGCAGCGCTTCGAGATTGCCAAACTCCTGCATCCGTTCGGCCAGCGTATTGCCGACGATGACGATGCGGTCCCCCTTGGCGAGCTTTAGCGGCGGAGCGTCCGCCGCGGCACTCTGGCCGGCCAGGAATGCGACCGCGACCAGCAAGGACCCGAGCGATGTTCGAGCTGCGAGCATATCTACCTTTCGTTCGTACTTTTTTTTGAGCGTGGGTGCGACCGTCGTTGGCGTCGCCTCGCTACGGATGCCCGCAACGGTGACAAGCGGCACAGGCAGGCTGGAAGGACATCAATGGCAGGGGTGGGCGTTTCGGTGAGTTCTGCATCGGCTTAGCAAAGCCGATAACAGGGGCAACCAGGCGATCTCATCGCCCGTCTCGGCCGGGCCGCTTCCCGATCGCCCCCGACAGCCCGACCGCTTCTCCATATATGAACATGCGGCGCGGCACGGTTCAAGCCGCCGGGCGGCCCCGGACGCCTGTCGGGAGCCTGTGCCGCAGCTTGCTCCTCTCACCACATTACCGCAAAATCAACGTCGTCCTTCCCGCGTCTCCTTCCTCGCTCCGGACAAACGTATGTATTCGCCCCGTTCATTGCTGCTGGCGAAATTGTTATCTCTGACGGTTCTCTCCGCGATCGTTACGGTCGCCGCCACATCGGCCAAAGAAGAGAAACCTTCACAGGTCGCGACATTCACGCTCAACGAGCGCGTCCGCACCCTCGACAAGGCGAGTGGCGAATACGCGATCGCCGAGCGGCAAGTTGAGTGCGATCCACGTCGCACCGCCGTGATCGTATGCGATATGTGGAATCAGCACTGGTGCCAGGGAGCCACGGCTCGGGTGGCCGAAATGGCACCGCGGATGAACGAAGTGCTGAAGGCCGCCCGGCAGCGCGGCATGCTGGTGATCCATTGCCCCAGCGACACGATGAAGTTCTACGAAGGTACGCCGCAGCGAAAGCTGGCCCAGCAGGCGCCGCACGTGGCGATGAAAACGCTGGACGCCGGATGGTGCCCGATCGGAACGGGCCACGAGCCGGCGCTGCCGTTCGACAATTCCAAAGACCGCTGCGATTGCACGCCCCAGTGCGCGCATGGCAGCCCCTGGCGCCGGCAGATCGACACGCTCGAAATCGCCGAAAGTGATGCCATTACCGATAACGACGAAGCGTTCTACCTGATGCGCGAGCGGGGCATCGAGAACGTGATCGTCTTGGGCGTGCATACGAACATGTGCGTGCTGGGGCGCCCGTTTTCGATTCGCCGCATGTGTGCCCAGGGGCAGAATGTCGTTTTGGTGCGCGATCTGACCGACTCGATGCACGATTCGCTGTCCGAACCGGTAGGGCTCGATCACTTTCGCGCCACCGATCAAGTGATCGAGCACATTGAGAAATATTGGTGCCCGACGATTACCAGCCGTGACTTTCTGGGGGGCGTGGCGTTCAACTTCCGTGAAGATCACAGGCCGCACCTGGTGATCGTGATCGGCGAGGACGAATACAAAATGGAGGAGACGCTGCCGGTGTTCGCCGATCGGGAACTTGCTCCGCGCGGAATTCGCACAACGATCGTTCACGCTAGCCCGAGCGACAAGAACGACTTCCCCGGGCTCGAAGTTCTGTCATCGGCCGACGCGCTGCTGGTCGGCGTGCGCCGCCGCACTCCTAAGACAGAGCAACTCGACATGATTCGCCGCTTTGTGGCCGCCGGTAAGCCGGTCGTGGGCATTCGCACCGCCAGCCACGCCTTTTCACAGCGAGACAACCAGGCGCCGGAGGGCTATGCCGCCTGGGCCGAGTTCGATGCCGACGTTCTGGGCGGTCACTATATAGGGCATCACGACAACAATCTGGAACCAACGATCTGGCCCCTCGCCGCGGCGAAGCAGCATCCGATCCTGCGCGATGTGCCGGGCGAGGAATTTGTCGTCAAATCGTCGCTCTATAAAACCAGCCCGCTTGCTGCGTCGACCACGCCCCTCGTGATGGGACGCATTCCAGGCGGCAAACTGGAAGAACCGGTCGCCTGGACCAACAAGACCAGCCACGGCGGGCCCGTGTTCTACACATCGCTGGGCGGGCCGGACGATTTTCAGCTCGCCACGTTTCGGCAATTGCTGACCGGCGGTATCTTCTGGGCGCTTGGCAAACCGGCTCCCGAGGCCACGGTCGCGGCACCGCAGAAGGCTGCCCAATAAGGAGCGCGCGGGCTGACGTTGGCGAATAATTCGCCACGTGCGATGAAATTTTCGCGGCAGTTTTTGTCCGCCCGGCGCGCGAAACGGCGTCGCGCCAGCATTTTTCGCCGGACCATTCCCGTGGAACGCAATATGCTGACTGCAGCGGAACGTCCGAACGCCCGAGCAGGCCGGTCACGTCACTGCCGACGCAGAACGTTAGAATAGACGTTGGCCTGGCGTTGATCGCATTCGAAACCGCGAATCACACGAACCAATCTCATCAGCCGATCGCTAATTCGCCGTCCAAAACTTCCCCAAGGATTTCTCTCCATGTCGAAAGTCGCTTTATCGTTCTCCGCCGCAGCCTGCTTGGGTTTGGCCGTGGTCACCGGCACCGCAACGCGAGCTGCGGAAAATGCTGCTGGGCTAGTCGACAGCAAAGCACAAGAACAGGCGGTCGCTAAGGCGATCGAGTATTTGCGTACCAAGGGGCAGGCCGAAGACGGCTCGTTCAGTTCGGCAGCCGGACCGGCCGTCACGGCGCTGGTCACCGCGGGCGTCCTGGAGAGTGGTCGCACCGCGCAAGACCCGGTTGTCGCCAAGGCACTCAAATATCTGCAAGGCTTCGTCCAACCGGACGGCGGCATCTATCAGCCTGAGTCGCGCCACCGCAACTACGAAACGTGCATCGGCCTGATGTGCTTCGCGGCCGCTAACAAGGATGGTCGTTTCGACTCGGTGGTGAAGAACGCCGAGAAGTTTCTCAAGGCGGGCCAGTTGGACGAATCCGAGAACGTGCAGCCGTCGAACATTGCCTACGGCGGCGCTGGTTACGGTCAGGCCGAGCGACCTGACCTTTCGAACACGCACTTCCTGTTGGATGCGCTAAAGGCCGCGGGCGAGGGGGCGGACGATGAAGCGTTCAAGCGAGCTTTGGTGTTTGTTTCGCGCTGCCAGAACCTAGAGAGCGAGCACAACACGACCGAGTTCCCGGCCAAGAATCCCGACGGAGGTTTCTACTACACCCCTGCCGGCGGCGGACGCAGCATGGCCGGCAATACCGAGAACGGCGGGTTGCGCAGCTACGGCTCGATGACCTATGCCGGTCTGAAGAGCATGATCTATTGCGGCGCCAAGCCGGACGATCCGCGCGTGAAAGCCGCGGTTACGTGGGCCAAGAAGCATTACACCCTGGACGAAAACCCGGGCATGGCCGACGCCGGGCTGTATTACTACTACCAGTTGTTCGCCAAGGCCCTGTCGGCGATGAACCAACCGACGATCGTCGACGAGAGCGGCAAGTCGCACGACTGGCGCAACGAACTCGTCACGGCGATCATCAGCCGCCAACAACCAGACGGCTCGTGGGTCAATAAGAACGCCCGCTGGATGGAAGGTGACCCGAACCTGGTCACCGGTTACGCGCTGTTGGCGCTGGCCAACAGCCGCGCCGAGGCGAAGTAACGGCGGGACGCGAACACGCTGGGGGCACTTGTTGAGAGAACGGTGCGTCGCGGACGCACTCTACCTCTGCGGCAGGTACGGATAAGCAAGTCCCTCGCTGGCGCTTCGGGATAGTGTATTTACCCTGTTAGGCGTTTGCCGGAGGCGTGAGGCTTGTTTCTTACAAGTGGATGATGCCGCGGGCCAGCGCGATTGTGACGGCGTGCGTGCGGTCGGTGGCGTCGAGCTTGGCCAGGATGTTTTGCATGTGCATCTTCACCGTGCCGCTGGCCGTGCCCAGCCGGGCGGCGATTTCCTTGTTCGCGAGCCCCTGCGCGACCCAGGTCAGAACTTCTACCTCGCGCGGCGTGAGAGCGACCTGCGGAAAGTATCGGCTGAGGCGTTCGGCCACCTCGGCCGGCAGCAGCCGCTCGCCGGAATGGACGATGCGGATGGCGTGCAGCACGTCGGTATGGACCATCTCTTTGAGCAGGTAGCCGCGCACGCCCGCTTCCAGCGCGCGATAGATCTCCTGGTCGCCGTCGAAGCTGGTTAGCGCGATGATCTTGGCTTCGGGGAACTCGTTGCGGATTTGCCGCGTGGCTTCGATGCCGTCGACATCGGGCATGCGCAGGTCCATCAGCGTCACGTCGGGGTGATGCTCGCGAAACAGGTCGACGGCCATTCGGCCATTGGATGCTTCGGCCACGACGCGGATATCGGACTCGTTGGCCAGGATCGAAGAAATTCCTTTGCGGACCAGGGAGTGATCGTCAACGGTGAGAACGCGAATCGGGCTGTCCATAGTTCAGTATCAACTCGTTATCGAGGGGCGGGCGACCTGTCGGCTGGACCCGAAACGCAGCCTGGTCGAGACTTAAAAATCAGGAGGGAGTAATTTCCTCGGTCGTCGGCAACCGAGCCGGCGGCTCGGCGGCGCGGGGTATATCCGGCATGGCCATGGCGACGCGCACCGTGGTGCCGAACCCCGGCTCGGAATCGATTGATAAATGCGCGCTGATTTGCTTAGCTCGTTCACGCATGCCGATGATGCCGTAATGCCCGGCGCGCGTGCCGGCCGGAGATGCGAAACCGGATCCGTCATCCTCGACGATCAGGATGATCTTACGGCCCGAGCCGTCGAGCGAGACATCGATCGATCGGGCCCCGGAATGTTTGACGGCATTGGCGATCGCCTCTTGGGCGATGCGCAGCAAGTTGTACTCGACGTCGACCGGCAGCCGGAGCGGGCAATTGCGCATATTCAGCTTGAGGCGCACTTCGCGGGTTTCGGTCAACTGCCGCGCGGCCTGCGCGATGGCGGACGATAGACCGGACTCGGCCGCGGGGTCGTGCCGCAGCCCGGCCACCGACCGGCGCGCGTCGCGCACGCAGTTGGCGGCGTCGCGAATGATCTCTTCCAGCGTGCTGCGCTCGTTCGAGCGTTGCAGCCGGGCCGCCAGGGCCTGCATCTCCATCGTCACGCCCGAGAAGCCTTGCATCAGGGTATCATGCAGTTCGCGTGCGATGCGACTGCGCTCGGCGACCACGGCCCGCATCTGTTCCTTGATGGTGCGAACGCGCAAACGATAGGCGCCAAAGCCGGCCAGCCCCAAGGCGAGCGCACACAGCGGCAAGAACCAGAACGTCTGATAGAAGTGGGGCTGAATCGTGAACGTAACCGGCTGCGCGGTTTCCCAATCGTTTTCGTCGACGTTGCGGGCGACGACGCGAAATTGGTACTGACCCGGCGGCAGGTTGGTGTAGAAGGCCTCGCGGCGCGAGCCGGCGTCGATCCAGTCGTTATCAAAGCCTTCCAGCTTGTAGCGGAATGTGATCCGCATCGGCACGACCAGGCTGAGCGCCGTGTATTCGAAGGCCAGGTTCGACGAGCCGGGACGCAGCTTGTGAATCTGGTCCGGTTCGCGCGGCTGACCGTTGACGATCACTTCCTCGATCACGACTGGCGTGGGCGGAAGCACGCGCTTGAGACGCGTCGGATCGACCATCATCAAACCGCGCGTCGTGGATTGCCAGATCCGCCCGTCACTCGACTTCATAATGCAGGGTTGGACCCCTTCTTGCACTTCGTACGAGCGCGTGCCATCCGATAGTCGAAACGGCGTGGTGGTGAGGGTCTTGGTCTTGCCGGCGGCGAAATTCAGTAGATCAATCCGCTGCGTGTAGGACAGGCCACTGCCCGAGGCCATCCATAGCCGGTCATCGTCGTCCGCCAGGATGCCGGCAATGTCATCGTCGAGCAATCCTTGCCGCATGGTGACGTTCGCCACTCGGCGATCACCGACGATAAACAGTCCATTGCCCTGGGTCCCCAGGAACAAGTGTTGCGACGAATCCTGAAAAATGCTGGCGACATCCTTGTCGGCCACTTGCGACGCGGTGAACGGTGCCACCTGGACGTCGAAGTATCGATAGACTCCACTCGTCGTGGCGATTAGTAGCGAGCCATCCTCTTGCGCGAACAGGGTCTGCACCGGCAACCGCACCGCCAGGGAATCTTCGGCCGGGCGGACGAATCGGTCTCCCTGCAACTCGGCGATACCAGCCGGCGTGCCGACCCACAACGAACCTTCCGGTACAGGGCAAACACAAGTTACGACGCTGCTCGGAAGGCCCTCGGCCTCGGTGTACGTTCTCGTGACACGCCCCCCCTCGAGGCAATTCAGACCGTGCTGGGTGCCGGCCCAGATGCGATCCTTCGTGTCGCGCGCCAAAGATTGGATCGAATTGCTGGCCAGACCGTCGGCCGTCGTCAGCGTGGTGAAGCGGCGTCCGTCGAAACGGGCCAACCCCGAGCCGAGCGTGCCGACCCACAGACTGCCGTCGGCGCCGTTGCAGAGCGGACCGATATTGTTGCCGGGCAGCCCTTCACGCATCGTGAACGGCACGGTGCGGCGATCGTTGAATTGATTCAAGCCGTGCTTGGTGCCGACCCACAGGCTGGCTTCCCGATCCTCGCAGATGGCATAGACATTGCTCTGCGAAAGTCCGTCCGTGGCGCCAAAGGACGTGATCTCATCACCGTAAACGCGGCTGAAGCCTTCGCGCGTGCCAACCCACAGCGAGTCGTCGGACCCGCGCGCGAGGCAGTACACCGAATCCCCGGCGAGTCCCTCGTTTTCGGTATACAGCGTTTCCTGCCCGTCCTTATAGCGGACCAGGCCGGCCGAGGTGCCGACCCAGATCGTGCCGTCTTCGGCGCAGGACAACGTGCGGACAATCGTTTGCTGCGGAAGCGTGGCGAGTTCGTGGGTGTTCCATTGCGAGCCGTCGAAGGAGTAGATCGCATGCCCAATGCCACCGGCCCAGATCGTTGCGTCGGATGCCTGGCTGAGAGCGTGAACGTCCTTGAGCAGAAGTCCACGATCGGAGCCATGCACCTCGATGTGATTCGAGAGGTGCGCGAGCCCGTCATCCGTGCCGGCCCAAGTCGTGCCGTCGCGCGCCACGAGCACGCAGCGCACAGTGTCGGAGGGAAGGCCGTTTTCGCGCGTGTAATGAAGTGCTTGTTCGCCGCGGAAGCGAATCAGTCCGACACCATCGGTGGCGATCCACAAATGACTCGCGTGATCTTCGCAAAGATCATGAATCCACAATTTTTGTGGTGCGATTCCTGCGCAATCGGCGATGGTGGTAAAGCGAACGCCGTCGAAGCGAATCAGTCCGGCAGGCGTGCCCAGCCACAGGTAGCCATCCGATGATTGCAGGATGGTATTGATCGTGGCTTGCGGCAGTCCTTGCGGAACTTGCCAGACGCGGTGAAAGGCCTGCGAGAGCGACCGGTTGGGGTCGAGCGCCAGGGCCGGCCGGCCTGGGACGATTGTGCTGATTGCGAGGACCACAAGGAGCGCAGTCACCAGATTACTTTTCGATAATCGACTGCTTCCCGAACGTTGGTTGCCTACAGCGACGCTGCTCATTGAGATGACTCCGGGACCGCGTCCGCCTGCGCCGTAACGTCCAGGACGATGAAGATTCGCCGGCTTTCCGCGGCTAAATCGCGCCGAGTTAGCTCCCCATCAGTTCACTATAACGATGGTCGCGGCTACCCGGAAATCGTGGTCATTTCGTGGCCACTTGAACCCTATGCCGAATAGCATAGGTATAAACCTGCTGCCTTGCGATTGCCGCAAGGCGAATTTACGTACATGATACTGAGGGTGGGTTATTTGGAGGGATAGAGGCTGCGGCAGGGGCGGCCACGCAAATCGCTTTGCGGATAGTGAAGTCTAGACCGCGACAAGCGTTTCGATCGTGCCCGCAGCATCGTTCAGGGTGGCCAGTATGATCTCGAAGGTCCTCGTTAAAACGCCGGTCGAACGGCCCAAAACGGCGACTGGCATTTCGCCCGAGCCGACGCTTCGCCCGCGTCGCCGCAAGCGCGGCCTGCTGTGGTTGGCTGCGCTGACGGTCGTAGCGGCGGCCGCCTACTTCGCCGTTCCCTGGGAGATCGTTTCGACGTGGTCGTTGCTGGGCAGCGCCAAGACGGTCGAGGCTCCCGCGCCGCGTCCGATTCCCGTCGTGGCAGTCCCCGCGCGCACCGGCGACATGAAGCTGAACCTGAACGGCTTGGGAAGCGTGACGGCGCTCTACACCGTGACGCTGAAGAGCCGCGTGGATGGCGAGTTGATCAACGTCGCCTTCACCGAAGGACAGGTGGTGAAGAAGGGGGACCTGCTGGCCGAGATCGACCCGCGCCCCTACGAAGTGATGAAGCGACAAGCACAAGGGCAACTGCTGAAGGACGAAGCCGCGATGAAGATCGCGCAGTTGAACCTCGATCGCTATATGTTGCTGTTGCCCAACCGGACGGTGACGCAGCAACAGGTCGACGAGCAACTCGCACTGGTCAAGCAGGCCGAAGGGGCGATCGAAGCGGACCAGGCCCAGATCAAGAACATCGATCTGCAATTGCAATACTGCAAAATCATCGCTCCCATCCCAGGCACGATCGGACTGCGGTTGGTCGACCCGGGCAATATGGTCAAGGCGAACGACCCGACCGGCATGGCTGTGATCAATCAACTGCAACCGATCACAGTTGTATTCACGATCCCGCAGGACGATATCTCCCGGGTGCAGAAGCAAATCAACGCCGGCGTAAAGTTGCAGGTCGACGCTTACGACCGCGACTTCAAGAACAAGCTGGCCACGGGCGATCTCAAGGCGCTCGACAACCAGGTCGACACGTCGACCGGCACCGTGAAGCTTAAGGCGATCTTTCCGAACGAAGACAATATGCTGTTCCCGAACCAGTTCGTGAACGCCCAGCTGATGGTGGACCAGGTGCATGACGCGGTCATCGTGCCTACGCCCGCCGTGCAGCAGGGCCCGAACGGGACCTTTGTGTACGTCGTGGGCAAGAACTCGGAAGTCGAGGTTCGCAACGTGACCGTGGGTCCCAGCGAAGGGGACGGTACGGTAATCACGAACGATCTCAAGGACGGAGAGTTGGTCGTCGTTGACGGCGTGGACAAGCTGCGTCAGGGCACGAAGGTGGCGCTACGCGAAAGTGCGCCCCGCGGCGGTGATGTACGCAAGACCGCGAGCCGTCCTCCTGCCCAAGGTTCGTAATGAATCCGTCCCGGCCATTCATTCTGCGGCCCGTGGCGACGGTGCTGCTGATGGTCGCTATTCTGTTGGCCGGCATCGTGGCCTATTACCAGTTGCCGGTCTCGGCACTGCCGCAGGTCGACTATCCGACGATCCAGGTCGTGACCTTCTATCCTGGCGCCAGCCCGGACGTCATGGCATCCAGCGTGACGAGCCCGCTGGAACGGCAATTCGGCCAGGTGCCAGGCTTGAACCAGATGACGTCGAACAGCTCGGAAGGCTGTTCGGTGATCACGCTGCAATTCATCCTGGACCTGAACATCGACGTGGCCGAGCAGCAAGTGCAAGCCGCGATCAACGCGGCGGCCACGTTCCTGCCGCGCGATCTGCCGGTGCCGCCGATCTATAGCAAGACGAACCCGGCCGACACTCCGATTCTGACTCTGGCCCTGACCTCGGCGACGTTGCCACTGTCGAAGGTGCAGGACTTCGCCGATACCCGGTTGGCGCAAAAGATCTCGCAGCTGTCGGGCGTCGGCCTAGTGAGCATCAGCGGCGGTCAGAAACCGGCCGTGCGCGTGCAGGTGAATCCGATGGCGATTTCGGCGCTCGGCCTGAGCATGGAAGACCTGCGCACCGCCGTGACGCAGGCCAACGTCAACCAGGCCAAGGGAAGCTTCGACGGCAGCCGGCAGGCGTTCACGATCGGCGCCAATGACCAACTGCTGACGAGCGATCAATACCGGAAGCTGATCATCTCCTATCGCAATGGCGCCCCGGTGCTGATGTCGGACGTGGCGGACGTCGTCGATGGCGTGGAGAACGAGCGGCAAGCGGCCTGGATGGACGACGTGCCGGCCGTGATCTTGAACATTCAGCGTCAGCCCGGCGCAAACATTATCGACGTCGTCGAGCGCGTCAAGCAACTGCTGGTGCAGTTGAAGGCGTCGCTGCCGGCGGCCATCACGGTCACGGTGCTGACTGACCGCACGACGACGATTCGGGCCAGCGTCGAAGACGTGCAATTTGAGCTGGTGTTAACGATCGGCCTGGTCGTGCTCGTGATCTTCCTGTTCCTGCGCAGCCTGAGCGCGACGATCATCCCCAGCGTGGCGGTGCCCTTGTCGCTGGTCGGCACGTTCGCGGTGATGTACATGCTGGGCTACAGCCTGAACAACCTCACGCTGATGGCGCTGACTATCTCGACCGGCTTCGTCGTCGACGACGCGATCGTGATGATCGAAAACATTTCGCGCTATATCGAGCAGGGCGAACAGCCAATGGCCGCAGCGCTGAAGGGGGCCGAGGAGATCGGCTTCACCATCGTGTCGCTGACCGTGTCCTTGATAGCGGTGTTGATCCCCCTGTTGTTCATGGGGGACATCGTCGGCCGGCTGTTCCGCGAATTCGCCGTGACGCTGAGCGTGACGATCCTCATGTCGGCGCTGGTCTCGCTGACGCTGACCCCGATGATGAGCGCCCGCATCTTGCGGCATAATCCCGAGGCGCAGCAGGGACTGTTGTTTCGCGCGAGCGAGGCCTTCTTCGATACCGTGAACCGCTGGTACGGCTCGACGCTGACGTGGGTGCTCCGGCACGAGGTGGCAACGCTCATGGTGGCGATTGCCACGCTCGTAGCCACGGTTTATCTGTACGTGATCGTGCCCAAGGGGTTCTTTCCGGTGCAGGACACGGGCGTGATCCTGGGCATTTCCGAGGCCCCCAACAGCACCAGCTTTCCGGCCATGGCCGAACTGCAGCAAAAGCTGGCCAAGGTGATCATCCAGGATCCGGCCGTCGACAGCCTGTCGTCGTTCATTGGCATCGACGGGACGAACACCACGCTCAGCAGCGGGCGCATCCAAATCAATCTGAAGCCGCTCGAGCATCGCCATGCCACGGCCAGCGAGGTGATTCGCCGCATTCAAAAATCCTTGGAGCCGGTCGAGGGAATCACGCTGTTCATGCAGCCCGTGCAGGACCTGACCGTCGAGACGCGCGTCAGCCGCACGCAATTCCAATACAGCTTGGAAGATCCCGACGCGAAAGAATTGAGCGAGTGGGTGCCGGAGTTGGTCAGCCGGTTGCAGTCCTGCCCGCAACTGCGCGACGTGACGAGCGACCAGCAGGACGAAGGGCGCCGGATCCGCGTCGTGATCGACCGTGACTCAGCCTCGCGGCTGGGAATCACGCCGCAAATGATCGACGACGTGCTGTACGACGCCTTCGGTCAGCGACAGATCTCGATGATGTTCACGCAATTGAACCAGTACCGCGTGGTGCTAGAGGTAAAACCCGAATTCCGGGACAAGCCCGAGGACATCGGCAACATCTACATTCACGCGCCGCTGGCGGGCAAGGTGCCGCTGAGCACGCTGACGCGGATCGAGGAAGTGACGGCTCCCTTGGTCGTGAATCATCAAGGGCAGTTTCCGGTGGCGACCGTCTCGTTCAACCTGGCACCGGGCTCTTCGCTGGGAGACGCGGTCGACGCGGTGGACGCCGTCACGGCCGAGCTGGGTATGCCCCCCAGCATCCACGCCACGTTTCAAGGAACGGCCAAGGCATTTCAGGCTTCGCTGCGCAACGAGCCGCTGCTGATTCTGGCCGCCCTGGTCACGGTCTACATCGTGTTGGGCGTCTTGTACGAAAGCTATATTCACCCGATCACGATTTTGTCGACGCTGCCGTCGGCCGGTGTGGGCGCGCTACTGGCGCTGTTGTGGTACGGGATGGATCTGAACGTGATCGCGCTGATCGGCATCATCCTGTTGATCGGGATCGTAAAGAAAAACGCGATCATGATGATCGACTTTGCGCTCGAAGCCGAGCGCAATGAAGGCCGGGCCCCGCGCGAAGCGATTTACGAAGCCTGCCTGCTGCGGTTCCGGCCGATCATGATGACCACGATGGCGGCCCTGTTGGGCGCGCTCCCCTTGGCCTTGGGGCACGGCGTGGGGTCTGAGTTGCGCCGTCCGCTGGGCATTACGATCATCGGCGGGCTGTTGGTCAGCCAGGTGTTGACGCTGTACACGACGCCCGTGATCTACCTGGCCTTCGACCGGCTCGGCCGTTACCTGCGTCGCGAGCCGAAGCCGGTGCGCGAGTTGGGACACGCGCCGTCGTCGCATGCGGAGGACTGGACATGAGCCTGTCCACTCCGTTTATCCATCGGCCGGTGGGTACGACGTTGCTGACGGTCGCGATCACGCTGGCCGGGACGCTGGGCTATTTCCTGCTGCCGGTTTCGCCTTTGCCGCAGGTTGAGTTCCCCACGATCCAGGTTAACGGATCGCTGCCCGGCGCCAGTCCCGAGACGATGGCCTCGGCAATCGCCACGCCGCTCGAACGGCAGTTCGGGCGAATCGCGGGCGTTACCGAAATGACGTCGACCAGCTTTCTGGGCTCGACGTCGATCACGCTGCAATTCGATTTGAATCGCAATATCGACGCCGCGGCGCGCGACGTCCAGGCGGCGATCAACGCGGCCCGCAGCCAGTTGCCGGCGAACCTGCCGAGCAATCCCACCTATCGCAAGGTGAATCCGGCCGATGCGCCGGTGATGATCCTAGCGTTAACCTCGGACACTTACGAAACATCTCGCGTGTACGACGCGGCGGCGACGATTCTGCAGCAGAAGCTCTCGCAGGTGCGCGGCGTGGGACAGGTGACCGTCGGCGGCGGCGCCGCGCCGGCCGTGCGCGTCTCAGTGAATCCCACGATGTTAAATCATCTAGGGCTAGTGCTCGAGGACGTGCGGACGATGCTCGGGACGGCTAACGCCAACCGTCCCAAGGGGCAAATCGCGGACGATAAGAAGGCTTGGTCCGTAAGCACCACGGATCAGCTGTTGAAGGCGGATGAATACCGGCCGCTGATCGTGGCCTACAGCAATGGCGCGCCGGTTCGACTGGGCGATATCGCCGACGTCACAGACGGGGTCGAGGATATTTTCGCGAAGGGTTTGTGCGACGGAAAACCGGCGGTGACGATCATCGTCTTTCGCCAACCCGGTGCGAACATCATTCAAACTGTCGACCGGGTGCGGGCGTTGTTGCCGCAACTGCAGGCCGAAATCCCGGCCGGCATCGACGTGACGGTCGCCATGGATCGCACGACCACGATTCGAGCCAGCGTCGAAGATGTGCAGTTCACGCTGATTATCTCGGTCGGCCTGGTGATTCTGGTGGTGTTCCTGTTCCTGCGCAATTTGCGCGCCACGTTTATTCCCAGCATCGCGGTGCCGGTGTCGCTGATTGGCACGTTCGGCGTGATGTACCTTATGGACTATAGCCTCGACAATCTTTCCTTGATGGCGCTGACCGTGGCCACGGGCTTCGTCGTCGACGATGCGATTGTCGTGATCGAGAATATCAATCGTCACCTGGAAGCCGGCATGTCGCCGCTCGAGGCCTCGCTGCACGGGGCCAAGGAGATCGGCTTTACGGTCCTCTCGATCAGCGTCTCGCTGGTGGCCGTGTTCATTCCTATTTTGTTGATGGGCGGGATCGTGGGCCGGCTATTTCGCGAGTTTGCCGTAACGCTGTCGGTGGCGATCTTCGTATCGATGCTGGTATCACTGACGACTACGCCCATGATGTGCGCCGCGCTGCTCAAGCGGCATGACGAGGAAAAGCACGGCCGGCTGTACATGGCCAGCGAATGGGTCTTTGACATCATCTTGAAGTTTTACGAAGTCACGCTGGGCTGGGTGTTGCGCCATCAGCGAATCACGATGGTGGTGACGATCCTGACCCTGGTATTCACGATTTACTTGTACGTTGTGATTCCCAAGGGATTTTTCCCGCAGCAGGATACGGGGCGCATTTCAGGTTCGATCCAGGCGGATCAGAACACTTCCTACCAGGCCATGGAGCATCTGCTGACCCGGTTCGCGGCCACGGTCAGCGAAGATCCGGCCGTGGAAGGGCTGATCGCGTTCACCGGCGGGCAAGGGGGCACATCGAACGCGGGGCGCATGTTCATTTCGCTTAAGGCACTCGAGGAGCGCCAGCTCAGCGCCGATCAGGTGATCGCGCGGTTGCGCGGCAAGCTCTCCAGCATTCCCGGCGGCACTCTGTTCCTGCAGGCCGTGCAGGACCTGCGCATCGGCGGCCGGTCCAGCAGTTCGCAATATCAGTTCACGTTGCAGGGAGACAACCTGACCGACCTGGTCGAATGGGGTCCGGTCCTGCTGCGCGAGATGCGCAAACTGCCGGAACTGGTCGACGTCAGCACCGATCAGCAGAATCGCGGGCTGCAGGCGACGCTGGTGATCGACCGATTGATGGCCGCACGGCTGGGAATTACGCAGCAAGCGATCGACGATACGCTGTACGACGCGTTTGGCCAGCGGCAAGTCTCGACGATGTACCTGCCGCTGAACCAGTATCACGTCGTGATGGAAGTCGATCCCACCTTCCGACAAAATCCCGAAGGGCTGAAGCACATTTACGTCGCCGGGGCGAACAAAGCCGAGGTGCCGCTGAGTGAATTCGCGAAGTTCTCGACCAATACGACGGCGCTGGCGGTGACGCATTCGGGCTTTTTCCCTTCGGTCACAATCTCGTTCAATCTGGCCCCCGGCGTGGCGCTGGGGGATGCCGTAGATCAGGTCGAAAAGCTGCAGCACGATTTGGGCTTGCCCGTCACGATTCACGGCAGCTTCTCGGGAGCGGCACAAGCGTTTCAGGCCTCGCTGCGGAATGAGCCCGTGCTGATCCTGGCGGCCCTGGTAACCGTGTACATCGTGCTGGGCATTCTGTACGAGAGCTTGATCCATCCGATCACAATCCTCTCGACGCTGCCGTCGGCCGGTGTCGGCGCGCTGTTGGCGCTGATGCTGTGCAAGACCGAGTTGAACGTCATGGGCTTGATCGGCATCATTCTGCTGATCGGCATTGTGAAGAAAAACGCGATCATGATGATCGACTTTGCGCTCGAGGCCGAGCGCGGTTCGGGCAAGGCACCGGCCGATGCCATTTTCGAAGCCTGCATCCTGCGCTTCCGCCCGATCATCATGACCACGTTGGCGGCGCTATTGGGAGGACTACCGCTGGCGATGGGAACCGGCAATGGCGCCGAGCTACGCCGGCCGCTGGGAATCGCGATCGTTGGTGGGCTGATCTTCAGCCAGATACTGACGTTGTACACCACGCCTGTCGTATATCTTTATCTCGACCTGTTGAGAACGCTGGGCGCCCGGCTGCGTGGGCGCCGCGCGGCGGCGGTGACACCGGCGCCGGCGCTCGCGCCACACTTCGAGGCGTAGCCGTGGCCGGGTCAAATGCGTCGGGCGTGTGGCGATGCGTCGTGCGAATGATTCAGTAGTAACCGGCCGTCAGGTCACGTATTCGAAGCCCCGCGCGGGGCGGCATAGTGTAGCCGTGGGCGCGAGCCCACGGTGAACCGTCTCATGGCGCGACAAAAGCCCCGTAGGGGCGACAGCGAAGCGTCACTCCAAAATCGATGTCGCCCCTTGCGGGGCTTACGACGAATCGATTCACGATCATTTACCGTGGACTGGCGTCCACGGCTACACGCTGCCGCCCCGTGCGGGGCTCGCAGATTACTTCTTCCTCCCACCGGCGAATCGAAGCCGCTCCGCCCTTTGCTACAATCGGCCTTATGTGCGGACGATTTACTTTGCGCGCCCGGCCGCATGCCGTGGCCGAAGCCTTTGAACTGTTGGAATTGCCGGACCTGTCGCCGCGCTACAACATCGCGCCGACGCAAAGCGTGGCCACGGTGCGCTTTGATCCCGAGCAGCGGCGGCGCGTGCTCGCCCTGCAGCGGTGGGGACTGGTGCCGAAGTGGGCTGATAGCCTGTCAATCGGCAACCGCATGATCAACGCCCGGGCCGAGGGGATCGCGACGAAGCCGGCCTTCCGTCAGGCATTCGTGGCGCGGCGCTGCCTGGTCGTGGCCGACGGATTCTACGAATGGCATAAGACGCCCGACGGCAAGCAGCCTTATTTCATCCACCGCCCGGATCATGCTCCGCTGGCTTTCGCCGGGCTGTGGGAGCGATGGGGGCCGGAGAATCTGGAGTCGTGTACGATCATCACGACCGCGGCCAATTCGATGATGCGTGGTCTGCACGAACGGATGCCGGTAATCCTGCAGCCGGCGGATTACGACCGCTGGCTTGATCCAACGCTACGCGATCGCGCAGCGCTCGAAGCGCTTTTGCAACCGGCGGCCGACGATCTGCTGCGCGCCGAGCCGGTAACGACGCTGGTGAATAGTCCCAAGAATGATCAACCGGAATGCGTCGTGCCCATCGGATAGCGAAGATCGACCGAAGAAGATTCATCGCTGCGGAAGCGGGTACTTCGGAACGAGCCCGGGCGAGGCGAGGCCAGCGATTGCCGTGCGACGAGAGAAATGCCCGGCGGCCTGCGTTTGACACGGCGCGCCGTACGCTGGTCTCGCGGCGGACTGGTACCGTCGCGAGACCAGCGTGGCGTACAACGCGAGCTCTACTTGCAGGTCGAGCAGGCGGGGGCGGCAGCAGCGCCGCAACGACCACCACGGCAACGACGGCAGCGAGCGTCAGCCTGAACGGTCATGGCCAAAACCAACAACAGAGCACAAACGGCAGCAATCTTACGCTTCATAACTGGAAGCTCCTCACCTGATGCGCGCGTCTTCCCGCCCCGACGCGCTGGGGCCTTTAAAAATCGAACGTAGGTTGCCACGGTAAGGGTTTGATATCGCGCGTCAACCACCCACTGGCCGCGCGATTCTGTTCGATATGCGCAGCGACAATTGTCATTTCGCGACGCATTGCAAAGAGGGGAAACGAGGCAATCTGCGCATTTCAGCCGCGCCGTTTTTCGTAAGGGGTGTTCACTTCACGGCTTGCCAGCCGCCCAGGAGGGTCAAATCACCAGTGTGATCACAGGTGGGGGAGCAAAAACCCCATCCATCGGGCCGGGTGCGGCCCCACACCCCCCGCGGTCAAGAAAAACCGAAAAAACCACGAACATGGCGATATTTACAGGAAATCGCCACGCTTTTGTCGGCACTATGAGCGCGCCCGCACACCAATGCTAAGCGGGGCACGTGTACGGCGCTGTTACCAATTGCGACGAGCTCACGCGGCGCTTGATGCTTCGTCGCTGGGCGATTCTGCGAGCTCCATGCGTTCGCAACGCATCGTGTCGATGCTGGTCTCGCGCAGCCAGGCCGCGCGGGCCACCGGATCCCAATCGTAGAGCCGTGCGCGGCCGGAGCGGATGCCGACGAACGATGACGGCTTCTCGGTCCAGCAACCACTGTTCAGGTAGTGGACCCCCGCGTCACGCACCTCGCAGGCCAGGTGCGAATGGCCGAGGATCACGCCTGCGAAGTCGCGACGCTGCGCCTCGTCGATCGCGCGGCGGCGAAGAACGTCGGTCACGTGCAGAAAATGTTTCGAACTGCGTTTCAGGCTCCGCGCCAGCCGATGCGAAGGGTCGAGCCATTGGCAGGCGAAATAGATCGCGTCTGCCGTGTCGACCACGAGTTGCGGCCAGGTGAGCGACGGATCCCAACCGTGACCGTGATACACCAGGTACCGCTCGCGGCCGACATCGAGAATCACTTCCTCGACGGCCGTGATCCCTAGCAGCCCGGCGAACCAATCGGGGCTGGGGTCATGATTGCCGACGACCCAATCGACATGCACTCCGCGGGCGTATTGGCGCAGCAGCTCGACCACTTGCACGTCGCGCTCTTGCAGGCCGCGCAGTCGATGGTCGTTGAATAGATCGCCGGCCAGAACCAGGCGATCGGTCTGCAGCGTGTGCAGGAACCTGAGAAAATCGTTGCCGCGACTGTTCCGCGCACCCAAGTGCAAATCGCTGACGACGACGGTGTCGAAGTTCAACATGACGATCGCTTCCATGAGTTGGGAAAACCGGGGGCGACATCCTGATCGCCTCTCGTGAGAATCATCGGCTACGAGGATTTTGTGCCGATGAGAGACGCGCTAGTTTTTCGTGAGAACGCCTGGCACGCGTGCTAGCAGACCTGCGAAATCGCTACGGTACGCACCCATTGAGTATTTCGTATCGCGCCGATTTTTTTTGCGCGCCGTGGTTGAAAAAGAATCACGCCTGCATTTTTTTCCAATTTGCATCCTTAACGACATTCTCACGCGCCGTTCAGTAGCCACGGTTGTAGCGCGTCGGTATCTTGACGACCGAACGCAGCGCCGGCGCGGTGTTAGGGAAGTCTGTTATCCGCCGCCGGATGCTGGCAAATCGCCCGTCGTTCGCTCATCGCGCTCGCGATGTACACGCACGTCCACGCACACGCACCAAGGAGACGCATCATGAACGGAGTAACTCTGCGCGCAGGCCTCGCATTAATGGTGGGAATTTCCCTCGGCGCCACATCGGCGCGGGGCGCCAACCGTCCGACGAGGCCCTTCGAGAACGAGGCCAGCCGCCCGCGAGTCAGCCCCTATATGAACCTGGTCAACAATCCCCAGGGGGCGGCGACGAACTATCAAAGCCTGGTCCGCCCGCAATTGGAGCAGCAGGGCGTGAATCGCAGCAATCGAGCCGCGATCGGCCAGTTGCAACGGTCGGCGGCGCCGACGCGATCGCAATCCACGGCCCAGGGGAATCAGAAGCTGCGCGGCACCGGGCACCCGACGACGTTCAACGACACGTCGCGATACTTTCCCAAGCAAGCGCGCCGCTAGAATCGGCGCGATGGGCCGATGCGCGGCGATTAGCTGCGCATCACCATCACGACCAGGAAAGTGATCCACGCCGTCAGGGCGACGGCCGTGCCGATCAGAAAGTCGTAATGCTTGCGCGGCGGGTCGGGCGTAATCGTACGCCCGGCCCGTTCGTTCAATGACGTGCGCGCGGGCAGCCCATTCGGCCGCAGCGTTTTCAAGGGCGCCGCGCTCGCCGAGGCGGCGCGGTCGGTGGCGCGTTCCGTGCGACGCAGGGCCGCGGAATTCAGACCGGCTTGCTTACGCCGCTTCGACATGGAAAAAAGATCCGCGGGGGGCTGCGATTTGTGCGATTGCCACCGGTTAATGCCGGTCGGCCTACTCGGGCGGCGTAATCTGAAAACTTTGTTCCAGGCCCGTCTCGAAATCGAACACGTCGTCGAAATCCTCGCGACGGTCTTCCGGCGTTTTACGCATCAGGCCGACGCGAATCAGATTGAAGACGATTTCGCCGAAATCGCCGGTGGTATTAACGCCGTAGCTGTTCAGCACGCACTTGGCCATGTAGCCATATTGATCGAGCGCGTAGAGGCGAATCGCCTCGCACAGCTCTTGCCCGGTCAGGTGCCGCTCGGTGGTCACGCCTTGCTCCTGCTCTTCGCCCCCGGGGGCAGCACCCATTCCCAGTTCCGAGTGCGCATAGTTCAGCGCGTCGAAGACAAACAGGTATGCCGAGCGCTGGTAGCGCTTATCATCGCGCAACAGATCGGCAAGCGTTTGGGCGGCGTCGGACATGGGTGGATCAACGTCTCTTGAGGACAAGCGGTGGGCGTGAAAGGCAATCAGTCCGTGCGGGGGCCAGCGTTTAGCACGCTCAAGACGTCGCCTGCCTGAATCAGTACGCGGGTACGATCCTCGGTTTCGACCAGCAGTTGGCTGGCGAGAATTTCGTGAGCCAGGACGCGCATCCGGCCCTTGGCCGTGACAACGCTCGATCCCACGGGGGGCAGGTCCTTCTGCAAAGCCTCGTATGTGTCGAATTCATAGCGCAGGCAGCACTTCAAACGGCCGCAACGGCCGGAAATCTTCGTTGGGTCGAGCGTGGCCTTCTGCAACTTGGCCATTTTCATCGACACCGGCGGCATCTCGGAGAGGTGCGTATTGCAGCAGACCGGTTTGCCGCAATCGCCGTAGTCGGCCAGCAGTTTGGCCTCGTCACGGACGCCAATTTGCCGCATCTCGATGCGCGTCTGGAACTCGCTGGCCAGCGTCTTGACCAGGTTGCGAAAATCGACGCGGTTTTCGGCCAGGAAATAGATCACCACACGTTCGCCGCCGAAGACGTGCTCGACATCGACCACTTTCATCGGCAGTTGCAACTCGCCCACGACGCGGCGGCAGGTCTCGAACTCGTTGCGTTCCTGCTCGCGCATTCGCGAAAGCTCGTTCTCGTCGTCACCGGTCATCTGGCGCAGGATCTGCCCACGCTGCGCATCCGGTAGCTGGCCGGTGGTTTCCTCGGTGGCCGGGCAAAGGATTTCGCCCGCCTCGAGCCCCCGATCGGTGCGCACGATGACCCGATCTCCGCGCAGGAAATTCTCGCCCCGGCTGGTGCTGAACACCCCCAGAGTCCGCATCACCCCATAGCGAACGACGTACTTTTGCATGGCAACGCCACTATAGTCGCTGGTGGAACCTGCGGAAAGAGAAGCCACGTGAATGGCAGGACAACTGCGGAATCGCGAATCTGCGCGCCTTCTGTAGCTGGCCACGGTGAGGCCGGGATTTTCTTAGTGCTGCTCCGGGGTCGCAGACCCCGGCTACAGACTTTGCGATTCTCCTGACGCTGTTGGCTATCGAAGGGCGGGCGTCAGCGGGCCCACCTTTTCAGCTTCGGCGACGCGTTGCGGGTCTTGTTCGCGCAGGCGCGTCAACGCCTGGGCCGCGTCTGGCAGCGGGCATGCCGACAGATAGCCGACGATGGCGCGCGTCGTGGCCGCGTCGGCAAATGACTTTTGATCGAACAGCGCTGCGACCTCGGCGCACGCGTCCCAATCCTGCCACCGCGCCAGATCGACGATGGCCGCGGCAGCCAGCTCGGGACGCGCAAGGAAGCGCCGCATGGCGTGGGCGATCTCGGGCGCGGGAACGACATCCGCGCCGAATTCGTGCATGAAGCGCAGGGCCGTGGCCGCGTGGCGCAGATCCCCGATCGGTGCCTGAGGATTCGAGAGCCAGCGCTTGTCGAGATGCTTGATTCCCTCGGCGCCGGTTAGCAGCAAGTAGCCCCCTAGAATGCCGTCGAATCCGGCTCGAAAGTCATCGGCTCGAGCGTCTACCAACCGCGTGAGAACGCCCTCGTTCGCCGGGCGATCGGCGGCGCTTTTCGCCAGCCCTAGCGCGAGTCCGTAAAACCCCCTCCGCGATTCAGAAACGGCCGGATCCGCCACCCACTGGCGCATTTTGGCCATCGGCAGCAGGTGGGCGATTTGTGCCACTTCGTCAAACGGCGAGGCGCCGAATTCGTAATAGGCATCCTCGGCCACCATGCGGTTCGCGCTTTCCAGGAAGCGCGCGTAGTAAGGCAGCCGTTCGCTTGCTGGCTGGCGACGCGCCGGCGCCCGGGCGAGATATGCAAAACTGACCTCGTCGAGCGGGATCACTTCCCAGGTTGTCTTCGCCGCATCGTCGCCGCCGGTGGCCATCAGTAGAGCGAGTTGACCGAGCTTGCTAGTGCCCATCACGACGCGTTTGGGGAGCGTGAACTGGCGGCCCGTGGACCAGGGTTTGGCCGCGGCGGCTGTACTGTCCGTAAGAAGCTGCTTGGCGACCTCGCAACGAAGCTGCTCGGGCGTGTCGTTGGTGATTTCCACAAGCGCCGCTTGCCGGGAGCCTGCAATGCGTTCCGATAGGCTGGGCTTTACAGCGGTGCAGAAAGGGCATGCCGCAGCGACCGCCGCGAGCGAGAGCACGAACACCGGCGATAGAAGCCAGCGTGTCATTAGAACCGGACGGCTTCGCCGTCGAGATGGTAAATGGCCAGGAACTTACCGTCGGGCCCCTTGAAGTCGCGCAGCTCAAACTTTCCTTCGACCGCCACCGGGCGGACGGTGAACTCGGTCATCTTGCCGGGCTTCATGTCGACCACGACGCAGTCGTACAGCGCCGCACCAGGGCCGAAGCAGCATTGCATGTTATCGCGCACCAACACGAACTGCGTGATGCCGGACTGTTGGAAGCTGGGGAGGATGTAGCCGCGCAATTTGACGTCGCGCCCGTCGAGGGCTTCGATCTCAGGCGTCAGCTTCGAGCGCTGGTAATCGTCGTTCTTTTCGATCGCGAATTTGAGCGTATCGAAGGTGATGTTTTGCGTGCCGGCCGGCGCAGGTGGCTTTCGCGCAGGAATGTCAGGCTTTGCGGCAGCTTGTTCCGACTTTGTTGCGGACTTATCCGACTTTGCTACAGGACTTTCTGGTGCCGGTGGGGCGGACTCGGACGCGGGGACCTTCGCGGCGGACTCTTCGGGGGCCGTCTTCTCGGATTCCGGCTGTTCCTTGGCTGCGGGCTGAGTCTCGGACACGTTTGCGGTCGAACGAGTTTCCGAGGCGGCCGGCGCGCGGCTTTCCTCGCAACCGGTCACGACCAGCGATAACGCCGTGACGCAGCTCAGAGTGGCGAGAATAGCGCTCGTTCGATTCACTTCAGGTAATCCGCGTCGAGGTGGTAAATGACGCCCCCCAGGCCATCGGTGGCTCGTCCTGGCTCGACGCGGAAGGTGCCGGCCAGTCGCCGCAGCTTGGTCGAGTAATTGAGCGACAACGGGCCCTTCAGATTGACCATGATGCGATCCGTGAGCTTGGGCTGGCCGCCGAAGCAGCAGTCGCCATTGTCGCGGCAGAGCACGAACTGTTTGATACCGGTGGTCTGCTTGCCGGGATAGATGTAGCCCTTGATAAAGACCCGCTCGCCACTGCGCTCGGAGATCGCCGGCGGAAAAATCTCGCCCTGCGTCTCGGGGTCGGGCTGCAGCTCGGCGTAGTTCAAGCGTTCGTAGCCTGGCGGTACTTCGGTGACGTAGTCGTACGTCAGGTACGAGGCTCCCGCGCCCAGGAAGAGGATACTCAGCACGATGCCGGCCACGGCAACCGCCTGGCCGGTCAGCTCGGTAGGATTCTTTCTGATCCTTACCAGCGCCACGATGCCGGTAATGACACCCAGGGCTGGAATGATCGCGGCCAAGGCCCACGCCAAAAAGCTGGTGGCCGAGAGTAGCCCCAGAATGCAACTGGCGACAGCCAGGACACTCAACGCTCGGTATTGCGAATAATCGTCCAACATGTCGGGAGACATGCCCGACTCGACTTGCACGCCCATCACAGCACCCCAAAAACGATTTCTCGCCTCAGCAGTTCCACGACTCTCCACCCCTCACCCAACCCTCTCCCCTGAGGGGCGAGGGATCATAAGAACATTCCCTAACGACGGAAGAACATGATCGAGCCTACGGCCACGACCGCCACGACCGCCGCGATGACCCCCCAGTCCGACGCGACCGGCAGCGTCGCTGCGCCCGAGGGCTTCTTGGCTTTCGAATCGGCAGGGACTTCGTGAGGATCGTCAGCGACGTTCTCGTAGTTACGCGTGGGATTGTACGGCTCTTCGATCTCGGGCCGTTTTTTCTTCGGCGTCTCGGCTTCCGACGGAGCTTCTTGCTTGTCTGCCGCGGCGGCGTTGGATTCCAGCTCTTTCCAATTCTCAGGGTTCGCAGCGGAATCCGCCACGGTGAACTTCGCTTGCTCTTCGGTCGATTCCTCGGTCTTGTCGGCGGCGGCCGCACCTTCAACGACCAGAACGGATTCTGTGACGCCTTTCGTGGCGTCGTTGGCCAACTCGGCGGCGATGCCGACAGGCGCGCCCTCTGTTGACGCTGCGGCGGGCTCTTCGACCTTCGCCGGTGCGGCCGTGGTGGCAACGGCCGGGCCGCCGGCGCCCGGCAGTGCTAGATAGTTCGTGGCGCGCTTCACGGCATCGGGATCGATCTTGGCCAGCTCGTCGATATATTCCTTGGCCTTCGGATCAGGGCAGGCACGCAGGAATTGCACGACCGGGACGCGCACCCACGACGATTCCTCGTTGGCGTTCTTGAACAAGTCGACCAGCTTGCCCACCGAGCCCCAGTCCTGCCAACGGGCGAGGTCGGGGATGACCAGATCGGCCAACTGCGGACGATCGAGCATGTGACGCAACGAGGCGACCAGCTTTTCCTTGGGGATGACGTCGGTCTCTTGACCTAACACACGCAGGGCGACGATGGCCGAGTAAGTGTCGACGTATTCCGATTTATCGTTCTTGAGGAATTGATCCTCGATGAGCGTCAGACCGTCGGCACCGCGCAGGTTCAGGTAGCAGCCAATCATGGCGTCCAGGGCGCTGCGCACCTGGCGATCCTCGGTTTTGATCATGCCCTCGATCATGGGCACATCGTCCGGCGTGCCGCACATGCCGAGCATCGTCAGGTAGAGCCGGCGACGGCTGGGAGGAACTTTTTCGTCCTTGATCCACTCGATCAACTTCTCGCGGTGCATCTTGTCCTTGAGTTGCACCACGTCGGCATAGGGGGCCTTGGCGAATTCGTTGAAGGCATCCCCTTGCAACAGTTGATCGGGGTTCTCGAAATATTCCTGGAAGAAGGCCAATCGCTCGGCGGGATCCTCAGTGAGCTCGGCGACCTTCTCGATGTACTTCGTCCCTTCGTCAGTGAGCGCGTTCGGCGTCCCCCAGGCCAGCTCCTTCGGATCGACGCCGAAGATCAGGAACGTCGCGCCGGGATCTTGCGTGCCGAAGTACAGCATCTCAATCGTCGGCTTATCAGCCAGCAGCTTCTCGCCCTTGAGGACCTTCGTGATCTTGAACTTGCTCTTGGCCGGGTTGCCGCCGGCGGCCGCATCGACCGAGGGGGGGCGATCCACCAGCGTGGCGATCACAGCCGCGTCCGAAGACTTCAGCTCTTCGCCCAACGTCATCGACACGGCACTGCAAAACGGACAAGCGCGCGTGATGGCCAGCGGTGCGATTGCCACGGCCGCGAGCACGACGGCACTTGCGGCGAACGACCATGAACGGATCCAGGAAGTGTTCACGGTAAACTCCTCGGAGGAAGGTTAGCGGCGGAATTCTTTAATAGATGCGATCCTGGCCCCGGTGTTCGATTCTCTCACGGCAGCGGACTGCCCGCTCGTGCTGCTTCGCAGGGGGCGAACCGGCGCCCTTGTCGCGCGTCCCCGTCTAAATTCGTCAGGGGCTGGCCGACAAAGCCTTCGCCACGTCCGTGCGATAGGCACTCATGGCGGGTAGGAAGCCGGACAGAGCCGCGAGCACGATCAAGCCAGGGACCAAGATTAATTCATACGGCACAAACTGCATGAAACCAAGCGTGACACCGGAAAACGCCTCGACGATTGGCCCCAAAACTCCCACCAACGCGTGACCCATCAGAAAGCCCAGCAACCCTCCGCCGAGCGCCAGCAGGATCGACTCCAGCAGGATCACCGACAGTACTGTCTGGCGACCGGCCCCCAAGGCCCGCATCACCGCGATGTCCCGGCGGCGGTCGTTCATCGAATTATAGATGCTGACCATCACGCCGACTCCGGCCACGACGATAATCAGCACCGTCAGGGCCAACAGGGCGATGCTGACGCCGTTGACCAGCGTTTTGAAGAAGTCACTGATAACACGAATGGGGGAGACGGCTTGGGCCGTTTCGCCCTCATTAATTGTAGTCCGCAAACTCTCGGCGCTAAAGTCGTTGCCGGCAAGGACTAGGATCGACGTCACCTCGCGCTGATCTTCAGGCAGCGGGGCATGGTGATGGTCGTGCCCTTCGTGCCCATGATCGTGATCATGGCCGTGGGCATCGTGGTCATGATCATGCCCGGCGTGGTCATGGGCATCGTGATCGTGGGCGTCATGATCGTGATCCGCGGCGGCCGGTGCGGCGGCCTTTTCGTGGTCATGGTCGTGATCGTCGTGCGCGGCCGTCTCGCCGGCGGCGTGCGGATGATCGTGGTCAGCCCCTTCATCATGGGCATGCTCATCATGGGTGTGGCCATCATGGGTGTCATGATCTTTATCCTTAGCTGCCGCATCGTCCTTCGTGGCCGGATCGTGATCGTGCGGTTCGGCAGCGGCGGCTGATGCGGCGGCTGGCTCGTCGTGCGCGTGATCGGCAGCGTGCTCATCGTGCGTGTGGCCGGGCTCTTCGGCGTGGCCTGCTTCTTCGGCGTGCGCATGTTCATCCGCGTGGCCGTGGGCGTCCGCATGCGCGGCGTCATGATCGTGCTTGTGATCGGCATCGTGGTCGTCGTGATGCGCGTCGTGCGGTTCGCCGGCCGCGTGATGATCGTCATGGCCGGCGGCACCTTCCTCGACAGGCTTGGCATGTTTGTCGAGCAGGTAGAAGCCTTCCATGTTAACGAACAGGGCGCGATCGTTGGCCGTGCCGGTCGGCTTGAGGACGCCGACGATCTTGAAGGCATCGTGCTTGTGGCCGTCCCCTTCGTTCGACAGGCCGTGCGTAGGCTGGAACTCGTCGCCGACCTTGAGTCCGGTCTTCTTCGCAACGCTCGCCCCGATCACGGCCTCGAAGAAATGCTCGTACTCGAAGTTGCGACCTCCGGGCTGGAATTCGTATTTCTTGCCGCCGGCGTATTCGATCTTGTCGAACAAGTCCGGTACCGTGCCTACGACGCGAAAGCCTTCGTAGTTATCGCCCAGGCAGTAGGGGATCGCCGTTTGCACATAAGGTGCGAACTTCCCCTGGTGATCGGCCGTGGTGATGAATTCCTTATAGAAGCTGTAGGGAATGTTCTCGATCGGATCTTGCAGGTGATAGACCGTGTTCAGAACCAGTTGCAACTGGCTCCCTTTCTTGCCGACGACCAGATGGTAGCCGCCGGCGCCGCGCGTGAACGAGTCGGAGATAACTCCCTGCGCGACCAGCACCGCCACGACCAGCGCCACGCCGAGCGCCATGCTAAAGGCCGTCAGGCTCGAAGCCAGTGCCCGCTGTTGAATGCTTCGCCAGGCGATCTTCCACAAGCTCATGCGTTTACCACAGCGTGATTGAGTTGGTCCAAGTGATCGATGCGTGTGAACTGTTCGCTGACCTCGGGTGTGTGCGTCACCAGCACGAGCGCCACGTTCTCTTCCGTACACGAAGTGCGAATCAGGTCGATGATTTGTTGCTGATGCCCGGTGTCGACATTGGCCGTGGGCTCGTCGGCCAACAGCAGCTTGGGGCGATTGGCCATGGCGCGGGCTACGGCCACGCGTTGCTGCTCGCCCACGGAAAGCATCGCCGGCTTGTGACCCAGTCGATGCCCCAGGCCGACATGGGCCAAGAGTTGCCTCGCCCGCGCTTCGTCAACACGGCCGGCCGTGAAGCTCATCCCCAACAGGACGTTTTCGAGGGCCGAGAAGCCGGGCAACAGATTGAACGTTTGAAAAACGTAACCGATGTGATCGGCCCGAAAGCGATCGCGGCTATGCTCGGATAGCGAGCCGAGGTCACGGCCCCCCACCTGCACCTGGCCCGAATCGGGGCGGCTGATGCCGGCGATCACATGCAAGAGCGTGGTCTTGCCGCAGCCGCTGCGCCCCATCAGCGCCATCTGCTCGCCGGCCGCGACGTTGAATTCGGGAATATCGAGAATCGGCAGCCGCGTACCGTCGGGCTGTGCGAACGACTTCTTGACGTTCTTCAAAGAGAGCATGGCGGCAGAGTGCCTTTTTGCGAGCGGTACTGTTTTCTAAGCGGTGCAGTGTTCTGGGCAACGCGGTGGGCAGTTGGCAGGCCTGGCAGCAAGCTTGGCCTGCGGCGGTAAGCGGGCTGGGCAGCGGGCCAGGGTCGTTCCTCTGTGGCCCGCCGGCCGACGTCTGTTCGAGGCAAGGATTTTGAACATAACATCTTGCCGCGATTGGACAAGCGCAGTTTGGCGCCGTCCACGGTGAGCCGCTGGTCATGCCACCGGCGCGCGGCCCTACGCGCGTTTCCTACGCGGGCCGGCGGCCATTGGTTCGGCGCGCAGAGCGTTACGGGAGTGGCAGACGATAGACGCGGGGCTCTTCGCCCGGCGGGCCCGTCGGAGCGAGATAATTCACCGGCTGAGCCGTCGCGGCCGAGGCTTCTGCCGTGGGGGTGGCATCGGCTGGTGGCGCTCCCTTCGCGGCTAATGCGTCGCGCTTGGCTTCTTCCTGTTTGGCAACTGTGCGTCCGGCCACATGCCCAATGGCTGCTCCGCCGATCCCCAGCACCGGCCCGCCCCACCACAGCGAAGAAACGAAAACGCCGCCGACCGAGGTGCTTTCCGCGCCCATTTGCGGAAAGAGGACGTGGTACGCCTCCTTCTCGGTTTCCCAGTCCCCTTGCGCACGTGCGTAGCCAACTACGTCCTTCACGGCGCGCGTATCGCTCCACAGTCCGAGGAAAGGCATTTCTTGAATCGCGGCGTAGGTGCCTGGCATCTTGTGCGAATGGACGTCTTTGCCGTACGCCGCTTCGCGCAGCACGAGCGCCGGCACGTCCGAGTTCAGGTACAAGCTGTTGGTGAACGGGTTGTAACGATCGCCGCCGAAGATGCGCCCGGGAAACACCGTGTAACCGATCACGCTGACCGCGCCGAGTGAGTAGCGCCAGCCGGCGCCGATCCGCTTGTTGTCGCGCAAACGCCGCCACTGTCCATTGGGGTCGTAGTGATTGATGTACACCGCGATGTCGGTGAGATCGTTGCGCGCCAGATATTCCTGCAGCTTCTTTTCCGTCGCGGGCGTGATCTCGTGATCGTTGATCTTGGAATTCATCGGCAAGATTTTCGCCGGGAAGCCGACGATCTTGCCGATGGTATCGAGCGTCTTGTTCGGCTTGCCGTATTCGACCGAGGCAGTTTCGTTCTGCTGTTCGTCGGCCATACCATCGTGAAAATGGCCGTACGTGTAAGGAGCCGTGGCGCAACCGGCCGTGGCCAGCAATGCGAGCGCGACCCAGGCGCAAATCAGCCGAACGCGCAAGCGCGATAAGGGAACGTGTGTCAGCACGAGTGCGACCGCAAAGAGATGGGGCGAGCGAAAGGTGCGGCGCTGTGCGTGACCAGCGGCCGCGGACAGGATTCGTACCAACTGCCGGTCTGATTCACAATGGCGACCGGTCGGGGCGCGAGCAACGTTGCAGAAAAGAAAGCGCGTGGCGTGCTGGCACTGGTAGCTTGCCGCCAAGCTGCGATGACTGCGCGATCTACTGCGACGGGGAGCGGCGCTGCGCGAATTGCGGGAGCCCCGTGTGACTTACAGATGAACTAGACTTTGTAGGGTGAAAACGATTCACGATCGTCTGCCGCATTCCCATTCTTAGGCCGATGACTGACAATCCACGCGATACGTCTGTGCTGATCCGCACCAATGCCTGGCGAATTTCTCGCGGGCTGCCGCGCGTGCTCGTCGGTCTGGCGATCCCGTGTTCGCTCCTTGCGATCATCTTACGTCCGGTAGACATTTTCGTTGCCCTGGGATTTGCCGCCGCGGCCATCGCGTGGGCGTGCGGCCTGGTGCTCATTCGCCAACTAAACGCTTTGACGGAGATTTCGAAAATCGGCATTCACAAGGGATCAGAACTGATCGATATCGGTTTTCGCACGTGGCGAGAGTGCGAGACGATTCACACGATTTGGTTCCGCCCGTATTGGTACATGGGGCGAAACCTGTTGTGGTCGGTCCTGAGCGCCGCGTACGTGCCTGACCCGAAATTGCTCGACGACAACAACGTCCAGTTGTCCTTCGCAGCGATGGTGCAATTCGCGCCGGCGAACCATCCGCTGCTCGTGAAGCTGCAAGCGGATCCTCGGGTGCAGACCGTGACGCGCGCCGCCGACTAAGATTTGCGATTGAGCGCCGCGCGGACGGTCGCGATCCCCTTGGGGCCGAAGCCGTGCAGCTTCAGCAGTTCGGCATCGTCGAGCTTGGCCAACTGCGCGAGCGAGGTGTACCCAGCGCGCGCCAAGGCTCGCAGGGCTGGCTGCGAAAGTCCTGGCGGTAAAGAATCCTTGACCGCGGCCTTCGCGGCCGGGCGTTTTGCCGTCTTGGCGCGTTTGACCGTCTTCTTTGCCATGGATGATTGCTCGCTTATCGAGGTTCGGCTTTGGGGAAGCCGGAGTCAATCAAATCCTTGTAGCCAGGCTTCAATGGGCGGACATCCTTATAGCCAAGCTTCTCGAGCGTTTCGGCCCCGATCAAGGCCCGGCCTCCTTTGGCACAGTGGCAATAGACGGTTTTGTTTTTCGGAAGCTTCTTCTCCAGGTCGGCCAGGAACGCCGGGTCTTTCGATTTCTTGGCCAAATCCCCCAGCGGCACCAGCACCGCTCCCTGCACATGGCCGGCGTCCCATTCCTTTTGCTCGCGGACGTCGAGCAACACCGCCTTCTTCTCTTCCACCTGATGCTTGACCGTGTCGAGCGAGTCTTTCGTGTGCTCAGGCTCGGCTGATGCGCGGGCGGCTGAGAGCGAAATTGCCATGACTAGCGCGAGCGATGCGAGGCGTGGGAGCATGTTTGTTCTCCGTTGGGTGCTCTGTGAGCACCATGATCGTTTTACACAGGTGAACGTCTGATAGAAGGTCATGGTGCGCACAGCGCACCCTACTTTTGCCTACTAGAACTCCGCGCTTCCGGGTGTGCGCGGGAAGGGGATTACGTCGCGGATGTTGCCCATGCCGGTGATGAATTGCACGATGCGTTCCAGGCCCAGGCCGAAGCCTGAGTGCGGCACGGTGCCGTAGCGGCGCAGGTCGGTATACCACCAGTAGGCGGCCGGATCGAGTTTCTGCTCCTGCATGCGGCGCTCGAGCACGTCGAGCCGTTCTTCGCGCTGGCTGCCGCCGATGATCTCACCCACCTTGGGGACCAGAACGTCCATGGCCCGCACGGTGCGATCATCGTCGTTCAGGCGCATGTAAAAGGCTTTGATCGTTTTCGGATAGTCGTACAGGATGACCGGCTTCTGAAATTTCTGCTCGGTTAGATAGCGCTCGTGCTCGGCTTGCAGGTCGTGCCCCCACTCGACGGGGAATTCGAACGTTTGCCCCGAGCCTTTTAAGATGTCGACCGCCTCGGTGTATGACAGTCGGACGAAATCGCTGTCGACGATGCCTGTCAGCGTGTCGATTACTGTCTTGTCGACGCGCTCGCGGAAAAATTCCATATCCTCGGAACACTGGGCCAGCACATCACGAAAGATGCGCTTCAGGAAGCGCTCGGCCAGGTCCATGTTGTCCGTGAGTTCGAAGAAGGCCATCTCGGGCTCGATCATCCAGAACTCGGCCAGATGGCGCGAGGTGTTGGAATTCTCAGCGCGAAACGTCGGGCCGAACGTGTAGACCTTGCCCAATGAGCAGGCGAAGATTTCCGCCTGCAACTGGCCGCTGACGGTGAGGAACGCCGGACGATCGAAGAAGTCTTGCGCGTAATCGACCGTGCCGGTCGGCGTCTTCGGAACTTTCGCCAGGTCGAGGGTCGAGACCTTGAACATCTCGCCGGCCCCTTCGCAGTCGCTGGCGGTGATGATCGGCGCGTGAATGTAGAGGAAGCCTTCTTCCTGAAAGAAATTGTGAATCGAGCGGCTGACGCAATTGCGCACGCGCGTGACGGCGCCAAAAGTGTTCGTGCGCGGCCGCAGGTGGCCGATCGTGCGCAGAAACTCGAACGAGTGATGCTTCTTCTGCAGCGGGTAAGTCTCGGGATCGGCCAGGCCGTGTACGATCACACGCTCGGCCTGAACCTCGGTGGCTTGCCCCTTGGCGGGCGATGCCTTGACGAGCCCTTCGACCGTGACGCTGGCGCCGGCGGCCAGGTGCTTCACTTCGCTTTCGTAGTTGGCGAGCGTGCCGTCGGCGATTACCTGTACATTGGCCAGTGACGAACCGTCGTTGACTTCGAGAAAGCTGAAGCCCCCTTTGCTGTCGCGGCGGGTGCGAATCCAACCTTGCAGCCGAACCTGTCGTCCGACGGCCGCTTCCTTCCGTGCTTCGGCGACGCGAATGCTTTCCATGCGATGCCCTTTGTGTCTATTCGTGCGCGGCCAGCCAGCGTTCGGCGTCGAGCGCCGCCATGCAGCCGCTGCCGGCGGCCGTGATGGCCTGGCGATAATTATCGTCGGCCACGTCACCAGCGGCGAACACCCCTTCGACGCTGGTGTTCGTGCGGAACGGGACCGTCCACTTGATGTACTTCTTCGCTGTCAGGTCGAGCTTGCCTTCCAGAAACTTGGTATTGGGCGTGTGGCCAATCGCCACGAACATGCCGGTGGCCGGCACCTCGCGCACGGCGCCGTCAGTGGTGCTCTTGATGCGCACCGCGGTGACTCCCTCTTTATCGTTGCCGACCACTTCGTCGACGGCGCTATTCCACTCGATTGTGATCTTGGGGTCGTTCTTGGCGCGGTCGGCCATGATCTTCGAGGCGCGCAGTTCGTCGCGGCGATGAATCAGGTGGACCCGGCTGGCGAACTTGCTGAGGTACGTTCCCTCTTCGACGGCCGAATCGCCACCGCCGACGACGATCAACGGCTTGTTGCGAAACCGCGGCAGCGCACCGTCGCACACGGCACAGGCGCTGACACCACGATTCTTGTACGCCTCTTCCGAGGGCAGCCCCAGGTAGTTCGCCCGGGCCCCAGTGGCCACGATCACGGCATGAGCGTGGAACACCTGCCCGCTCGAGGCGGTGAGTCGGAACGGACGCTGCGAGAAATCGACGTCGACGATATCGTCGGTCACGATACGCGTGCCGAAATTCGTGGCCTGCTGACGCATCAGCTCCATCAATTCCGGTCCGCTAACGCCCTCCTTCTCGTGCGGGGCCATGGTGCCACGGCGGCCTTTCTCGATCGAATTATCAAGGTACGCGCCGAGATCGCCGGACGGAAAGCCGGGATAATTTTCGACCTCGGTCGTGAGTGCCAATTGGCCCAGCGGCAGCGTGCCGCTGATGCGGTTGTCCTCGGTGATTGCTCCCTCGAAAACAAGCGGTTCGAGACTGGCCCGCGCTGTGTAGATGGCCGCGGTCCAGCCTGCCGGCCCGCTGCCAATGATCACGACCTTTTCAGCCACGGTGATGCGCTCCTTGCTGTGATTTCGATCCCAACGAAAGCTTCGTCCTGCGCGGACGTTTTTGTCTCGGAAGCAGGAATTATAGGGTCTGTCGCGCGTGGGTCTACCGTGCTGGAACTTGCCTGTACACACTGGGATGGATATCGTGTGTTGCCAACCCGGCACCGGGCTTAAGAGCGTTCGTTAGCGCACTCCAACGAATTGGGCGTCGGGCAGGACACTATTCTCTTTCGCGGTCGTGCGCACACCGCATGTTTTTCGATCATGGTGCCCACAGGGCACCCTACAGATAGACGGTTATCGCCATGCATGCCATGCCCATCATGATCGGCGTCCTTTGCATCCTGGCGATTGCGTATCGCTACTACAGCGCGTTTCTGGCGGCACGCGTGGCGGTGCTGGACGATAGCCGGGTGACACCGGCGTTCGAATTCAACGACGGCCAGAATTTTCATCCCACGCACAAGTGGGTACTGTTCGGCCATCACTTCGCGGCCATCAGCGGCGCGGGACCGTTGATCGGACCGGTGTTGGCGATCCAGTTCGGCTATCTGCCTGGCTTGATTTGGCTGGTGGTTGGGGTGTGCCTCGCCGGCGCCGTGCAAGACATGCTGGTGCTGGCCGCCAGCGTGCGCCGCGGCGGACGTTCGCTGGCCGAAATCGCGCGGGCCGAAATCGGACCCGTGGCCGGCACGACCGCCTCGCTGGCAATTCTATTCGTCGTCGTGATCGCGCTCTCGGGGCTGGGAGTGGTCGTGGTGAAGGCGCTCGGCGGCGAGGAGATCAAGCTGGCGGCCGGCACCGTGCTCGAAGCGCCGGCCGACCATGCGATCGAGGTCGACGACAGTGGTTCGCGCTACGTCGCGCATTTGCCGGCCGGATCGAAGATCACTTACGCCGGCGGTGCCACAGTGACGCGCAGCGAAGAGTTCTCGGTCGCGGTCGATCATCCGGCCGAAGCTGTGACGAAGCCGGCCGAAGTCTTTCAGCACACCGGCAGTGCGGTAACGCTGCCGGCCGGATCCAAGCAGTTCGTAGCAGGCAGTTCGTGGGGGACGTTCACGATTGCCTGTACAGTGCCGATCGCGCTCTTGATCGGGCTGTACATGTACAAGATCCGCAAGGGGCATGTCGTCGAGGCATCCTTGATTGGCGCGGCGGCGACGCTGGCCGCTACGGTGGCGGGCAACTGGATCCCGGGATCGGCGCTCGAGCCGTACTTTTCGTTATCGCGCGAGGAAACGATTTGGGCCATTTGCATCTATGGCTTCGTCGCATCGGTGCTGCCGGTGTGGTTGCTGTTATGCCCACGTGATTACCTGTCGAGCTTCTTGAAGATCGGCACCGTGATCCTGCTGGTGGCGGCCATGATCGTGGCCGATCCGAAGCTCGAAGCGCCCATGGTGAACCCGCTGTTCGCCGCGGGGGGTGGACCATACTTTAACGGACCGATCTTTCCGTTTTGCTTCATCTGCATCATGTGCGGTGCGATCTCGGGCTTTCATGCACTCGTCGCGTCGGGCACGACGCCAAAGATGATCACGAGCGAAAGCCACATCCGCACCATCGGCTATGGTGCGATGCTGATCGAGGGACTGGTCGGCATCGTGGCGCTCTTGGCCGCGGCATCCCTGCCGCAGGGAGATTACTGGGCGATCAATATCGATCTCTCGAAGGTGGAACAGTATGCCGACCGGCTGACCGAACTGGGCGCCGCGACCGATAACCTGCCCGAGATCGAGCGGCAAGTCGGTGGTGAGTCGTTGCGCGGTCGGACCGGCGGCGCCGTGACGTTGGCCGTGGGCATGTCGCAGATTTTCACCACGGCCATGCATCGCGTGGCGGGGGGCGCGGTCAATCTCGAAGCGGTGATCAAGTATTGGTATCACTTCGCGATCATGTTCGAGGCGCTATTCATCCTCACGACGATCGATACCGGCACGCGCATCGCCCGCTTCTTGCTGCAAGAGGCGCTCGGCAAAATCTACAAACCATTCGACCGAACCGATTGGCTGCCGGGAGCCGTGATCTCGACCGGGCTGGTCACGGCCGGCTGGGGTGGGCTGATTTGGACCGGCTCGATTGAGACAATTTGGCCGATGTTCGGCATCGCCAATCAGATGCTGGCCGTGATCGCACTGTCGGTCGTTACGACGGTGATGATCAACGCCGGACGTGCGCGCTATGCACCGCTGACGGTCGTACCGATGCTGTTTGTTTTGGCGTCGACCCTTACGGCCGCTTATCGGATGATCAACGGTCCGTTCATCAACATGATCCGCGACGGCGCGGAGAAGAGTAGCACGCGTTTGCTGATGCAAGGATCGTTGAACATCTTCTTTACGGTGTTCATGGTTGGATCAGTATTGGTGATTCTGATCGACGCGGTGCTGCGCTGGCGCCGCGTGATGGGCGCCGCGCAGACGCAGCATTGAGAATTTCTGGTCGTACTGTCGAACGTATCGATGGTTTAGCCCCGGAGGGGCGGCATAGTGTAGCCGTGGGCGCGAGCCCACGGTAAACCGGCGCGTAATGCGACAGAAGCCCCGGAGATGATTCCGTGGGCTCGCGCCCACGGCTACACGCTGTCGCCACTACGGGGCTGGATACTGCTGCGTGAATACCACACGCAATTGAAGACACGGCTCCCGGAACGCCCGCAACCGAATCGTTATGCCATCGGGGCGCGGGTAGCGTGTTGCTTGATGGCGTCTTCGAGCGATTCTTCCGGCGTTTTGGCGTACGGAAGTCGACAGAACCAATACAACAGCCCTGCGGCTATCAGGCCTGAGATGATCACCATCGGAATGTTGGCGATGTGGCCTTCGCCATCGGGCGCGGTTCGCATGATGTAGCCCAGAACTGGGTACTTATGGATCGTCTCGGTCGTCAGGGCCAGCGTCAGCACCATCAGGCTGTTGTGCGTGACGTGATAGAGCATGCCAGGCAACAAGCTGCCGGTTTGCACGGCGATGTAGCCAATCACCAAGCCCAACAGGAAGGCGATAATCGACTGTTGAAATACGGCGTGCGTGATGCCGAAGAACAGGCTGCTGACGACGATGGCCCGCCACTTACGGCCCAGGTGACGCAAGCCCGACAGGATGAAGCCGCGGAAGGCCAGCTCTTCGCAAATCGCAGGCGTAACCGCGATCACGAGCAGCATTTTCCACAGCGCCGGATGATCGGTCATCAGGCCGGCCAACGCTTCTTTCAAATAGGGATTGAGCGGATAGAGCTGCTGCACGACGACCGTCAGCCACCCGGCGATCGGATAAATGGACAGCGCCAAGAGAACCGCCGCCGGCAGCGCCGCCACGTTCGGCCGGTGCAACAGCAGCGTCTGCTTCGGGCTGCGGGCCAGCATGATCGTCATCAACAGCGCGGGCGTTGCCACGACGACCAACTGCGAGACCAGCGTCAGCCGCGCCATTTCCGTGAAGTTTTGCGGTTGCGGCAGCGCGAAACCCATGAAGAAGCGAATCATCAAGATCAGCACGCCGCAGAACACCGCCCCGGCCACGGTGGGCGTGTCTTCGCGATCGTGCATCAATTGCCGGAACCACAGGCGGACGTCCAGTCGTTCGCTCTCGCGGAACAGCACCGTCTCGGAATTGAACTGCTCGACCGCCCAGCGGATGGCCAGCAAACAGCAAGCCAGGGTCGCCATGACCACCGGCGGACCATAGACGAGCGCCTGGGAGTAGTTTCCTTCCAGCATCGCGCGCAACAGCAACACCACGCCGGTCACGGGGATCAGGCTATTGCCAAGATTCAATTCCACACCGGGGGACATCGGCAGCATCACCAGCGGCAACGTCACCAACACCAGCGGCATCAGGTAGTACTGCCCTTCTTTCGTGCTGCGGGCGAAGCTGGCCAGCGCCATGCACAGCGCGCTGAACAAGGCCGAAACCGGCACCAGGGCAATCAACAACCACACCGGCGCCAAGGGAGGGGGCGCTCCGAAGCGTGGTAACTGGCTCAACAACGCCGTGCCCGTGATCCCCATGCTCAGCAGGTTGAGCGCCGAGGTCACCATGCTGAACAGCATCACGGTCAGCAGCTTGCCCCACACGATTTCGATACGCTCGGCAGGGCTCGAGAGCAGGGTCTCGAGCGTGCCGCGTTCTTTTTCGCCAGCGCAAACGTCAACCGCCGGATAGAACGCCCCGGTCAGCGCCCAGATCAACAAGAGAAACGGCAGGATCTTCGACCACAGGGCCGCGTCGCGATGCCCTTTGTCGGCCAGATCACGGCTGGTGAGCATGAACGGCGCGGCCGTGTTCTCGGGAATATGGCCGGCGGTCAGGTTCTCGTGCCCTAGTTCCTGGCTCCATCGTCCCAGCACGCGCTCGACGCGATTCAGCGTGACTTGCGATTTTTCCGATGCAGTGCTGAAAAATACTTGCGGACGAGGAACCCTGACGATCGGAATCGATTCGACGTCAATCGCGCGATCGGCGCGGATGGCTTCCTGCAGCTTGTGCAGTTGTTCGGCAAAATCGGGCGGGAAGTAGAGCACCGCGTCGTACTTGCCGCTGTCCAGGGCGGCGCGCCAGATGTCGACCTGTGCCTTGTCATCATCGGTCGTCCGCTCGTCCGGCAGAAAATCGACCGCCAGCACGTGGCTGTTTGCGGGGCGCGCCCTGCCGTGCGGGCTTTCACCTTCATCGACGACGGCGTCCAAGTTTGAATCGGGGGCGAGAAACCAGCGCTCGGCGAAATGCCCCTCCTCGAACAACGGGGGCGTCTCGGGCAGCCGGTTGGCGCCGACGACCAGGATCTTTGTGGTTTGCTCGCGGACGAACTGCGTCACCTGGAACATGCTCATCCCCAACAGCGGGTAGAGCACGACCGGCAGCACCGCGATCATGAACAGCGTGCGCCGATCGCGCAGCTGGTCACGCACCTCGCGGAGAAAGATGACTTTTACGTTCGTCCAGTTCATAGGGGAGCCGTATCGCTCAAGAGGCGGCGCGCTGCGGATGCGATTCGTCGTGGGTGGAAATCAGGCGGAAGAACAGTTCTTCCAGATCGTGTTCGTGATGCAGCTCGCGAATGGCTTCGAGCGTGCCGCTGGTCAGGATCGTACCGCGATCGACGATCGCCACGCGATCGCACAGCTTCTCGGCCTCGCGCATGATGTGCGTCGAGAAGATCACGCATTTGCCTTGCCGGCGCAGCTCGGTGATGGTGTCCAGCAGGGCCCGGGCCGCCAGCACGTCGAGGCCGTTCGTCGCTTCGTCGAATATCAGCACCGGAGGATCATGTACCAGGGCGCGAGCGATCGAGACCTTTTGCTTCATGCCGGTCGACATCTTCGACCCCAACACGTCGCGGATCTCGTTCATCTTCAATCGATCGAAGAGGTGATCCATCCGCGCGTGCAAGGCGTCGTCGGCCAGGCCGAACAGCCGGCCGAAGTATTCGACTACTTCCCAGGCGGTCATGCGGTCGTACATGCCGGTATTGGCCGAGACGAAGCCGATCTGATGGCGCACTTCCGAGGCCTGCGTCAGCACGTCGTAACCGTTGACCTGCACCGTGCCCGACGTGGGACGGAGCATGGTGCCGATGACGCGCAGGGCCGTGGTCTTGCCAGCGCCGTTGGGTCCGAGCAGGCCGAAGATCTCGCCGGCCAGGGCCTCGAAGCCGATGCCATGCAGCGCAATAAACTTGCCGCGCCGCAAGTCTGCGTAGACCTTGGTGAGATTCTCGACGTGGATCATGGCCGGCATCTACCCGCGGTTGCAACGATCGACGGCAGATTCGTTCCTTCGTTCACCCCGTTGCTGTTGGGGTGGTCCGGCCGCGATCGACGCGCACGGCCCAGCGAACAGGAAAGCATTGAGCTAGTACAGCTTAGCTTATGCCAGCGCCGGCTGAGGAGCGGGGGGGCTTTCGTCGATCAATTCATACATCACGTTCCGCTGGCGCGGTTCATACCCTAGTTCCTGAATGGCCTCGCGAATTTGCGTAAGCGTCAGGTAATGCACCGTGCCGGCCGAGGCGACGACATTCTCCTCGATCATCAGGCTGCCCATGTCGTTGGCCCCGTAGCACAGGGCCAATTGGCCGATCTTCAGCCCCTGCGTGACCCAGCTCGACTGAATATTCGGAATGTTGTCGAGATAAAGCCGAGCGATGGCCTGCACCTTGAGATACTCGTGAGAGCCGGCGCGTGGCACGTGGCTCAGATCGGTATGATCGGGTTGAAAGGTCCAGCAGATAAAGGCGGTAAAACCGCCGGTTTCGTCCTGCAATTGGCGCAATCGGTCCAGATGCTCGATCCGTTCGGCCAGAGTCTCGATGTGTCCGAACATCATCGTGGCCGAACCACGGCCGCCCATCTGGTGCCAGACGCGGCAGACATTCAACCAGTCGTCGGTCATGACCTTGCCGCGCGTCATTCCCTTGCGCACGCGATCGACAAGGATTTCGGCGCCGCCGCCGGGCAGGCTGCCGAGCCCGGCCGCTTTCAAGCGTTCGAGCACGGTGCGCAGCGGCAGCTTCGCGACCTTTGTCAGTGCGTGAATCTCGGGAGGGCTGAAGGCGTGAATGTTGATCTGCGGAAAGCGCGCCCGGATGTCGCGCAGCAAATCCTCGTACCACTCGATCGGCAGATCGGGGTTCATGCCCCCTTGCATCAAGATCTGGTCGCCGCCGAGGTCGATCGTTTCCTGGATCTTGGTCATCACGACGTCACGATCCAGCACGTAACCTTCGGGGCTCTTCGGTTTGCGATAGAACGCGCAAAAGTCGCAGACCGCGGAGCAGACGTTCGTGTAGTTGATGTTGCGGTCGATGTTGTAGGTGCGATACGACTCGGGATGCAGGCGGCGGGTGACGGCGTCCGCGGCGCGCCCCAGGGCGGTCAAGTCGCGCGATTCGAGCAACTGCAACCCTTCCTCAGGCGTGAGGCGCTCGCCGGCCACGGCTTTGTCCAGCAGTTTGTCGATCGAAGCAACCACGAAGATTTTCCTCAGCAGATTGTCGAGCCGGGCGAAGCACGCCTGGCATGATGGTGAGCGGTCTCAGGGAGTTGCCGAGCCGGCCGGTTCATCGGCATAGTTCGCCGCGCCGCCGATGAGTTGCAGTTCCTCAGCCAGGCGCCGATACAACGCCAACCCCTCGCGTTCGCGATGGCCCAGTTGAAAGTGCAAGCGATCGCGCAGGTACGACAGGCATTCCGGCCGCGTCAGTCCCAGTGCCGGCGCCTCGGCCGCGGCGATCTCTTCGAGTTGGGCCAGGCCGGCGTCACGTGCCTGGCTGAGGGCCGTCTCGATGCCACCCAATTCGCAGCCCGACCGGGCGACCCACATGGCGAACACGAACGGCAAGCCGGTCCATTGGCACCATTCATCCCCGACGTCCCACACTGCGGCATAGCGCCCTGCGGGAGAGCAAATCGCGCGGTCGCCGATCAACAGCACCGCGTCGGCTTGCGTGTCGGCCAGTCCGCACTCGACCGGCAATGATTCAATGCGAGGACGAACGCCAAACCGCTTGGCGAGCAGAATCTGCACCAGCACGGCACTGGTCCGCGAGCCTGCGTCCAGGGCCAGCGAGCGAATTTCGGCGATCGGCACCCGCGCGAATAACTTCACCGACAGCACCGGCCCACGACAGGCGATGCAGGCGTCGGAAATCATCACATACGAGGGATCGCGAAAGAATTCGATCGACGGGATGAGCGCCACATCCAGGCGGGCCGCCGTTAGATCATCGGCCAGGCGACCGGGAACGTCGAAGACAAGCTCAGCCTGCGGGGCGAAGTTTTCGAATTGGTAGACAAGCGGTTTGGTATTGAGATAGCTGACCGCACCAATGCGGATTCGGTTTCGGGCCTCCATCGTCGTTTCTCCTACGGCGGCCGCGGGCCGCGATCGTTCCGCTTCGCCTGTCGATGCCCGAGTTGCGCGGTGCAAGGGACCTCATTATAGGCGGGCGGCACGGCCCGAAAAGGGTTGCCAAGAGCCATGGCCGTACACCGTATGAGCTGGGCAAAATCTGCGGGCCGGTCGTTTCGTGGCCCGCAGGGATGCTCTGCCACTCGACCGCGGGCGAGCATTCACTCGCGGGCGAGCGTTCAACACTCAAGCTTGCGAAACGCTCGAATGCCGATGATCAGCGGCGCGATAGTGACCACGACTCCTAAGACTAAACCGCCGCTGACCCCGGCGATTAACCAGATCCATTGCCGATGAGGATCGAGCTGCAGCGACTGATTCCCCCCTTGCTTTGCCAGCAAGTAGAAATGGCTGGGCACGGTGGTAATGACGACCAGGGCCACGATATAGGCGGCGCTGAGCACCAGGTTCAACGTGCCGCCAAAGCCGGCCGCGATCCGGGCGGGCGAATCCTCGCGAAGGTTGGGCATCTTGGCCCCCAGGCCGACGGCGATGCCTGAGAGCCCAGAGCAGAGTAGCACGCACGCCAGCATGTGTACCAGGATAACCAGCCGTGAAACGCCGAGCATCAGGTCGCTGAGCACGATCAGCGTCATGCAGGGAACGAGGGAGCCCAGCGCGGCGAACAGAAACTTGCTCCACAGAATCATGTCGCGCCCAACGGGAAGCCGCCCCAGGATCCAGAAGCGGCGCCCTTCCAGGCTGATCATCGGAAAGATGAATCGCGTGGTGAACGTCGACAAGATCAGCCCCACCACGGCCAGGTTTAAGAAGCTGATGATATTTACCCAGGTCATGTAGTTGACGTCATAGCTGAGGCGGCGCGTGTTGAGGAAGTAGAGCGCTAACAGGCCGAAAAAAATCAGGAATTGCGACCACTGCACGGGATCGCGGCGGAAGAGACGCAAGTCCTTGATGATCAGCAAGCGCAGACGGATGCCCAGCGGACGGAGTACCACCCCCATGAAGCGATCGATCCAGGCCAGCTTGCGTTTGCGGCGCACCGTATGCTCAGCACACAGCACGCTATATCCCGAGCGATAAAACCGCCCCGACGTCCAGACCGCGATTTGATGCAGAACAAGCGCATTCGAGATCATCACGGCCAGGAACAACACGCTTTCGAACAGGGCCGCGCGGGCGGCCGCTTCGCGCCACCCGCTGCGGGCCGCCTCGAGCAATCCGGAGCTGAGCCACCAACTGGGAAGCAAGCGATTCTCGCTGGTCCTCAGGCGCGCGAGCATTTCCAGGAACCAGTCCGGCGTTAGCAATTCGTGGTTTTGCACGCTGGCCAACGACCAGACGAGCGCCACCCCCAAGGTCAAAGCCAGCCCGGCCGCGAGCGCCAGAATGTGAATGCGATTGGTCGGCAGAAAGCGCACGATCAGCATGCAGGCGATCGCGCCGATCGCGCCGGGAATGGCCACGAAGGCGCTCATGAACGGCAACAACAGGACGTAATAGAACCAGGGCGCTTGGACCACCACGCCGTAGGCCACCAGCATTGGGCTGCCGAGCAATAAAAAGCCCCAACTGCTGAAGAGCATGCCTTGCAGAAACTTGTGCAGGAAAATCCGCTGCGACCGCACGGGCGTGGTCAGCAGGAAGGTGGCCTCGTCCGAGCGGTACAAACCGCTGTACATGATGATGCCCGTCGAGATGATGAGCATGATCGTCAGCGAAGCGAAGAAGACGCTGTATACGGCGCGCACGGTCTCGTCGTGGGTATCAGGCTCGCGAATGGCATCGTCGAGAAAGCGAAACCCGAGCACGAACAGCAGGAATAGGCCGGCCCAGAGAAAGGCGGTAAGAAACACGGCCAACGAGGCGCGCAATCGTGACACAGCCAAAGCCTGGCGAACGATGTTGCTCAGCAGGTTGCGTCGCAGCCGTGAGAACACGTCGGCCTCGGCGCCAATCGTGACAAGTTTGGGCCGGGCCGGCGCAACGATTTCGCTCGTGCGAGTGGGTGCATTCCAGGAATCACGGCTGGCGCTATTCATGCGCTGGGGTCACTTGCGTGCGCGGATCGGGAGATCGCCGGGCCTTCGGCCGAGGGACTCGCGGTGTCGCCCGCCGTGAGGTGCAAAAATAGCTGTTCGAGCGATTGCTGGCCGGTGGACGACTGAGCGCGCAGCTCGGCGAGCGTGCCGATGCAGCGCAAGCGACCGCGATCGACGATGCCGATCCGGTCGGCCAGTTCCTCGGCCAGGGACAAGGAATGCGTCGACATAAAGATTGTCGTCCCGGCCACGGCGTGCGCACGCAGCAGGTCTTTCACCAGCCGGATCGTGCGCGGGTCTAGCCCAACGGTGGGTTCGTCCAGGACCAGCACCTCGGGGTCGTGCAGCAGGGCCGCCGCCAGCGCGACGCGCTGCTTCATGCCGTGCGAATAGCTTTCGCACAGATCGTCGACGAAATCGGCCAGCTCGAAGCGGCCGATCTCGCGCGAGATGCGCTCATCGCCCGAGCGCCCAGGCAGACCGTACATGCCGGCGATGAACTGCAAGAACTCGCGCCCTGTCAGTTTCTCGTACAGATAGGGTTCGTCGGGAATGTATCCGACGCGGCTGTTGGCCTGGCGCGATTCGGTGACAACGTCGAAGCCGCAGACGCGGATGTTGCCGGCGCTGGGGCGCAGCAGGCCGACGAGCATCTTGATCGAGGTCGTCTTTCCGGCGCCGTTGGGGCCGAGAAAGGCGAAGATCTCGCCGCTTCCTACGACCAGGTCCAAGCCGGCCACGGCCAGCTTGCGGCCGTAACTGCGACTCACGTTGCAAAACTCGATCATGGCGAACTCTCGGCCTCAGCGGGCGTTTCCGTCTCGGGCAAATCTTCCATTCCGCTGGGAGGAACCCGCAGCGGCAGAGAGGTGTCAGGCAACAGATGGGCCGGTATCGGCGCGTCAGGATCGCAGCGCACAAACGTCATGTGAGAGGAGGATAACAAAGTTATCTCCTGTTTGACGACCTCGCCATCGTAGGCGACCCACATCTGGGCGCGGGGAGCCTGATTGCTGGTGAGCCCCAGCCCAGGATCGCCTCGGTAAACGACCAACAGCGCCGGCACGATGCGATCGTGCCAGAACAGCGGATCTTTGCGCTCGACCGCCGCGTGCAGGATTTCCACCGGGGATGTCGGCGGGCGGAACGGGCTGTAGATCGGCACCGTCCACGTCTGTCCGACGCGCAGGCCGGGGAGCCGGGTTTGCGGCGACAGCACATCCCCCATCAAAGCGTCGTGCGGCATGTCGAGATCGGTGTGATATTCCAATTCGCCGGCGCGCATCACGATGTGCATCACATCCCCTTCGACCTTGCCACGCATGACGATGTTGAACTCGACGCCGGCCATTAGCGAGCGATGGGGCGCATCCCGGTCGGGCGGGCCGATCTTCGTGATCGAAGTAAAATGGATCGGCCGGTTTAAGGGGTCGAAGTCGATGATCGCCTCGCTCTCGACGGCGATAATGGCTTCGCCCTCGGCGCTGCGCGAATCGAGGATTTTGACGAACGCCGTCAGCCAGGCGGGCGTAAGCTCCGTGAGCGGCAACTGCTGCAAGCTGACGCGGCAGCGCATCTGATTGATGCCGTCGGGCAGATGCTCGACGCTGGTGACCGCGCCCCCCAGGCTGCGGCCGTTCAGCAGGATCTCCCAGGCTGTGGGTCGACTATCCTGCTCGGCGGCGAGAATCGTGCGATAGCTGGGAGGATCGCCTACCAGCAATGGGGGCAGCAACTTTTCCTTGACCAGCCACCCCATCGAGGCGAGCCAGAAGGCGAGAATGGCGATGCTATAACCGCGATTGAACACGACGATAGGACCTCGACACGCCCTGCGATCCTGGCCTGGGTGGCAATAAACCATTGTAGCAAAAAGCTACTAGCGGGCCTCTATTTCTGTAGCCGGGGGTCGGCGACCCCAATCCCGGCCTCACAGAGGCCAGCCACAGAAGACACGGCCGATTCTGGGCTTTGGCCGCCGGCGTGCGAACCGCCCTTGCCAAAATCGCCCAATCCTCGGATAGTACGCCGCCCCGGTGGGACGTTGCATCGGGCTGGCACGTATTGATTGAGCCTCGGGTCGTTCGGCGGCGATCGATCAACGATTGTCGCCCGAGTGGAAACGCCCCGCCGGTTCGCAGTGACGAAACGCTCAAGCGAAGGTGAACCGTATGAATCACCCCAGGTTAATCCGTGGTTTGCTCGTGCTGTCCCTGGCCGCGGGGTGCAGTCGGGCGGAGAAGGGGACAAGCGAGCAGCAGGCCGAAATGCCCGTCGCAACGCCGGTGGATGTCGGTAGCGCGCTGCACGCCGACGCAGAGCCGACCGTGGTGCTGAACACTTCGCAAGGCCCGATCAAAGTACGACTCAATTCGGCCAAGGCGCCCCTGACGGTCGACAACTTCTTGTCGCAGATCGAGAACGGCTTTTATCACCAGACGATCTTCCACGAAGTCACGCCTGGCTTTGCCGTGTTGGCGGGCGGGTTTCTCTCGGACCTGACTGAGAAGCGCGGCCGCTATAGCCTGCGCAACGAATCGAATAATGGACTGTCGAATCGGCGCGGCACAGTCGCTATGGCACGGCCGGGCGACGGCATGGATAGCGATACGGGACAGTTCTTTATCAACGTCGCCGACAATCCTTCCTTGGATTATCAAGCTGACACGGTTGAGCAGTGCGGATATTGCGTCTTCGGCGAAGTCATCGAAGGTATGGACGTCGTCGATCGCATTGCGAAACTGCCGACGCACAGCGAAGGAGACTTCGCGAAGCTGCCGGTCCAAACCGTGATGATCGAATCCGCCACTAAGGCGCGCTAGAAGCGCTCTCGACGATCGCAACCGTCATGCGACGCTACGGCTGACGAATGCGATTTGGATTCAAATCCAGAGCGCGGGCCTGGATATCGCGGATGCCGTTCCACGATTCTTCCCAGCGCGGACGCAATTCCGCGATCAAGCCCGAGGTCGTGTAGATGCGGCCCGTGGGCTTGTTGAAATCGCGCCCTGCCGAACCGTTCATCAACATCCGGCCCATCTCGTTTCCGCCCGGCGCCGTGGTGAGGTATTCAAAGAGCTGATAGCCGCCGGGCGTGTGTACGGATCGCCACAGGATGCTCTTGCCGGTCGGCATGCGCACCAATCGATCCAGCCGATCGTAGGCGTGTGGGAAGTGCGCGATTTGTTTAGAGAACTTGCGGCCGTCCTTGGTGCGCAGCTCGCGCACCAGCGGATCTGAATCGTCGAGCACGCGCTCCAGTAGTTCTGCCTGGTGCGGAACTTTCCACCCCTGCCGCTGCAGCAGGTCGAGCACAGCGCGGACTTGCGATCGTGAGATGATCTCGCCGGGTTGCAGGCGCGCTTGTTGCGAAAAATAGCCCTCGACCGTGGCTTCGACCTGGTCGAGGCTGGGCAGGACCTTGCGCGGCGCGGCCGTCGCCGTTCCCAGGCCAGCAAAAGCCGCGACCAGGCTCAACAAGAACCAGCGGCGCGGCGTCGTTGTGTGAGTCATAAGTCTCACCGATGGTCGAATACGATCGAGCTGCCGTCCGGCCCCGAACGACCGAGGCATGGAATCGGTTGAAAGGCTCGCCTACGGAAAACATAGCTCGCCGACGGCACGGCCGGCGGGCCGACTCTAAGGATCATCGACGTTTCTGCTGGTCGGCACTTGGGTTGCGTGGTAAATTCGGCCCGCCCCGGGGGCAGAGTGAAAAGATCGAGCCGCTAGCATTGTCAGCGGAATAATCGGCCCCCCGGATGCGTCGGAGTTAGCCGCGAGAAGCAGCGCTTTACGCTCGGCCCGGTTGACGATTCGGAAGATGCTCGTTCGGTACATCTGGACATAGGACGGTTTGTCATGGCGGTGCTTGTCCAGTCAATCGATCATCCGGAGCTGGCGCCGTTTGCGATGCCGGAGCGGTTTCGCCATGAAGTGGCTTATTTCATGGATGTGAGCAACACGGCAGGCCGCCCGGCCGATCCATCCGGGGAGTATTGGCTCGATCTCGAGCAGGTCCAATCGTGGTATGACGCTGGCGCGATTCTGCTAGTGTCGCCGCTAGATAGCGAGAATCGAACCGAAGTCGAGCTTTCGGAAGAACAGGAAAACTGGCTCAACTGGGTGCTTGAGAATCGCGTAACACACGTTCGCCTGGTTTAGCTGGTTTACGCCGGCAGAAGCTAGATCGCTTCCTGGGGTCGGTGGGGCATCGTTGTCGGGGCGCGATAGCAGGATTACGCTGTCGCGCGAACCCGATCGACGTTGCCCAAGTCTCTCCAAGAATCGCAGCCTGCTGGGGGTCACCCAAACGGCGGGGAGCGAGTGAGCGTATATGCCGAATGAGTGGCCGAAATGTAAGCTGATTTACATTGAAAAGCGCGCCTTTTCGGGTACGATACCGGGGTCCAAGAATGGGCGGCGGGCCTGCCGGTAGAAGGAGATACCGATGGCGAAAACTACATATTTTGTACAAGAGTGTCCGACGTGTGGGCGTGCGTTGCACGTACGCGTCGAGTACTTGGGAAAGCGGCTGGTTTGCCAGCACTGCGGCGGCGCATTGATCGCGTCCGATCCGGAGGGGGCACCCAGTCATGCGAGCCGTTTGCTGGATCGAGCTGATGCCCTGCTGCAAGCGCCACGCCGCACGCCGGGACTGGCGTAGCGGATTCTCTGCGCTGCACGCATCACAGGGCGCGCGCCGTCTCTTCAGATGCCGTAGAGCGTTGCGCCTTGACGGGCCGCCAGTCATTCGTTCGACAGTGGCTCTGTCGAAAAGCAGCCTTCGTCCGAGTGCCGGACAATCGGAATAGAATTTGTTCCGTCTTTGTTTGAACGGCTGCGACACCTATGCAGATTCTCGTGCGCGAAATGAGCCTTTGGCTGAATGTATAATTGCGTGTAAAGAGATGGTGGGGCAGATTTCTCTTACCGCGGCGACCGGTTCAAATGACAAAGTTTGAGAATATCCGGCACGCACTGATTTCAGTCGAGTCGCTGCGCGAAATGCTGGATTGCGATCCCGTAGTCGAAGATATAGCACTGGACGGCTCTAACAATCGGAGAATGCTCATCGTTTGGCTTGTCTTTCTTGAACAATTTGTAACCAGATTCAACGTCGTTAATGCGGTGAGAATGACTGTCAGATTGTTGCTCGATCAATCCCTGCTTAAGAACTTTGGAGCGGTTGGTGTTGGCATCGTGAGTGGTGCGAACCACTTCGGAGAGGGTAGAGTAATCGTTGTCGGAGTCGACAAAAGTGCGTGGACCTCCGTTCAAAGTTTGGGCACAGTAGATTTTCAAGGACGAGAAGGGGTAACTAGCGCAGATTGGCTCGCAAATAGCACTCCGATCGAAGGTGTGCGCATATCATGGCACCGAAATCCGGCGAATATGCCTGCAGGGTAGGATCTCTTTGGAGCCAAGATGGGCACGTTCTACCTTGTTGCTGCCTCCGGACGCGAGTAATGATTCCGCGCGGTCACGTCTAGGTGACGATCGCTGCACGCATGGCAGGGCGCACGCAACCTCATTCAGGCACCCGTCTTGATTTTGCGCCCCGACGTGCGCGCCGATGGACAGGAATGCCAACTCTCAAATGCAGCCCATACGAGTTAAGCCGTATCCGATTCGAGGTTTTGCTACGCCCAAGCAGGCGATTGCACACGCCAAGGCCCACTCAGAAATGTCAAACGCCCGCGATGGCGCGGCGCGCCTCGAAGGCTCCGTATTCATTGATGCCTGCTGGACTCTATCCGATTGGATACTTCGATTCGATTGCGAATTGAGTCTTTGCGTCTCTGTCGAAGAAACGGAGGTATGCTGGAGGATTGAACCGTCGCATCTTGTGCCAATCGGAGAAGACTTTTCGCGAGTCGGCGCGCCCCCCGTTGTGCTCGATTGGTCAGGTACGGTCGGCTTGCGTGAAATGGACTGCTCGTCCCTTGTGGCGAAGCGACGCGGATCGCGTTTCAAGAATCTATTCGTAGGCGATCCTGAGCTGTACATCTACTTGCACGGGCAATCGACAATCCTGGAACTTGTACCGGTGGAGCGGATCGCCGACGGTCGGGGCATTCTCTATGCCTCGGAAGGTGACTGATGCGGACGAAGGACGTCTACTCCTTCTAATTAATTCACTTCGCGGCGAAACTGGAATTGTCCTCGTTCGTGTCACACCCTCAAATCAATCATGACCACAAAACGCGATCTGCGAAAGCGCTGGAAAGAAGAGCCTGGTGCCTCTATTCGCCAGCGATTCATCGACATCAACATGCGACTCGAGAAGGGACATGGCCAC
>DASYDW010000104.1 GCA_036499395.1 Pirellulales bacterium | reverse complement strand
CCACAGCGCGTCGGGGATGTGGTGAAACTTTGACGTCGATTGATCGCCCACAGGCACCTCCGTGCAAATCGAGAATGGTCTCCTCAACCTGCACTACGGATGCTTGCAGCCAAACGGTTCGGTACTCGGATAGGCTCTTAGTGATGCGGATCTCCGGCGGGCGATTCACGACCGCTTGGCAATTGATGAGATTCGCGCTGTCTGGAGCGATACTTTTGGAACCGACATCTATGATGGTTCCAGAGACAAAACCAAACTCGATCGCTCAACGGACATGATTCAGGAAATGAAGCGCGAAGGCAAGCGTAACAACTTGATCGAGAATCTTTGTAAAGGATACGCCCACAAGATGCCTTGCTAGTGAAGGTGCGAAGTCAGCGCTTTCGTGGCTAACGCAAATCTTTGAGAACAGTACGGACCCTCGCCTTCGGTCGTTGCAAGCTAATGCCGGATCCGCAGAAGAAGAATTGGCCGTTAAGCGGTTAGCGCGTGACGAAATCGCACGAGCTAAGACATGGAACTAGATTCGACAGACACGCGAGGGATGGCGGAAAACCGTACTTGGCGAGGTGGACCTAATGCGAAAGCTCGTTGAGCGTATCGAAAATCAAGCTGTATGCATCGTGGCGCTCGGCAAGATCGATGAGGCAATCCAGTATCCGCTCGAATCAGATTTTGTGCCCGGGATCGAAAACATGCACAAGATCACGGCGGAGCAGCGAGATCTACTGCCGTCGAAGGATCAGAATGAGCGTAAAGGGTAATTGTCATGACCGTTCGACTGCCGCATAACGTCGGTCCGTTCGGTCTGAGATGCAGCTTTCTCTCACGAGGTGCGCATGGAACTGCAACAGCGTGTCGAGCGCCTGGAGCGCGAGAACCGGCGTCTGAAACTCGTTGCACTCGGCGTCCTCGCCGCAATTGGTCTGGGTGTGCTGTGGCAATGGGGCGTCGGTCAGCCCCAACCCGCATACGCCCAAGATAAGAAGCGGAACGTCGTGATTTCGGACGACGACATCGTCATTAAGGACAAAGCGGGCAAGGACCGTATACGTCTAGGCATCGATTCCAACAACCGCGCCTTCCTCCAGCTACGGGGCAAGGAGATCACTCCCTCCTTCGGAATCTCTATCGACGAGAAGGGACTCGGCGACCTGACGTTCTTCGGGAAGGATGGGAACGAGCAAATCAGCATCCGCACAACGCAGGATGGCAAGCCCGACATCGCGTTCCGCACCGGGACCGTGAACTTCTACGACTCCAAGATCGGGCTGTTCACGTCGAACATCAACGCCTTGCCGGGCTCGGCCTTCCAGCTCACCGAAGGCGATGGCAAGACGCGCGCCTCCCTAACGTTCGACGACAAGACCGGTCCATCGCTCAGGATGTACCACTCAGGCGGGAAACGGATGATCTCACTGGGCGACGAACCGGTTGGGTCGTTCCTCACGGTCTTCGATCAGAACGACAGGCGAACCGTGTCTCTCGGGACGAACAACAAGACTGGCACTTTCATGCTACTCGACAACCAAGCTCCCAACGGCAAGACGCTCGTGGAGGTCGAGAGGAGTGACGACCGGGCGAGGATTCGTTTCGTGGACAAGGCTGGCAAGCAAGTCATCCTGCCATGACGCCGGCCAAACCAGGCGCTGCGGCAGAAGGCGGGGGCAGATAGGCTTTCTGGGGTTCGTAGCTCACTAGGCCGCCGCCGTCTGCGGAGCTTGGTCGTTCGCCAGAGAAGCAAGCGGCCTAGGATTGCTCGACCTCCTGACACACCGCTGCAACTTTCGACGGTCGTTAGGTCGCGTCGGTTGGACCAGCCGCTTCACTGCTGGCGGTGCAAAAGACCTCCACACTCGCAGAATCGCTTTGACGACACCAGTGGCCCAGTCACCGAAGCCCACTCGTGCCGATCTCGGATAGGCATCAGGTGGGCGTGAACTGCCGCCACAGCGGTTCATGACGGTTCGTCCTGTACGCCTAAGACTACCGAACGTGCGGCATCAGACGCTTCAGCTCGCCGCCTTGGCATCAATCGATCCGACGTCGCGAAGTGGAACCGTCGCCCAGGAATGCAGCGTCGTGCGACGCGACACCGCTCACGATCGAACAACCAACAAGGTAGTTTCCCGGTCGCCGGCGACGTTGTTCACCAAGTACCAGGCTACGGACCCGTGATTTACACATTTCGGCACGCCGACCAGGAACTGAAAAACCTCGACCATTAAAGCGGTCGCGCTGCAGCCGATGGCCGCCACCCTACTGCTGAGGCAGTTTCTAACCAACATTTTTAAGGTAATGGCATACTTGAATCCATCGCTCGGTTCGTTCAGAATATCGGCGACTTAAGTGCCCTTAGAGCAGAAATGTAGGAGCTTCTGGCACGTTTGTCCGGCGCTTTCAAACCACTTCCATCCTCTTCGAGCTGAGCGATTTCGGAGGTCACAGATAATGGGCGACGCGTATGAATTCCAGCTATCCATCGAGGTAAAGCGCGCGGACCGCACAAACCCGATTGCAGATTACGATTCCTTATCAGGTATTCTGAAGAAAGATGCCAATGTCCGCGTTTTGAATTCCTCGGCCGCTGCGTCGTCCAGTCACTTTATCGGCGCGAAGGAAGAGCGAGGCTTCGCACTTATCGGACTGTTGCTCGGCATCGTTTCCTCCGGAGCCGCCGCCACTCTGCTCCATGGAATAGCGGTTTGTTTTCGAGGCCCACGCGTCTCAAGTGTTAAGGTTGTGCTTCGAAATGCCAACCGAGACAAGTCGGTTGAATTATCGATGGATAGTATGGACAAACAACAGATGGATTCAGCGATCGCGGTCCTCACGAAGTTTCTAGAAGAATCAAACGTCGCAAAGTCGTAACGGACAATCTTGTTAATCGAAGGTGCGATGCGATGCCGACACATGCATTTCTTGTAGGTAATTGGAGATATGAGAATTCCAATGCCGTCGGCGGGAATCTGACGTATCCAGAAAACGACATCAATACGTTGAAGGCTGCATTGTCAGGAAAGACTCTTGATCCGTGTGAAATACAAGAGTCGCTAAATGACACCGCTGGCGACATGGTGGATAAGCTCAATACGTTCGTTGCGCTGCCGCAACCCGAGGATCTACTACTGGTCTATTATTCTGGCCATGGGTTTCCAGACGGCGGACATTTATGCCTTGCGATGCACGACACGAACAGGACAAACGCTAACCGTCATGTCCTATGCGCGAATTTTTTCAACGCGATTTTTAAGACAAAAAGCAATTGTGTTTTAGTGATTCTTGACTGTTGTTACAGCGGCCTCGCTGCAGCAGACCTATTCGAGTCTCGGGGACCCCGAGCTTTGATAGAAAGGACTGTTCAGCCAATTGGGTTTCAGGACTACGCCGCCGAAGCTGCATCAACTGCATATCTTTATCGGGCAAAGGAACGGGAAATACGGGGTCGTCGGCATGCGACAAAGGGCGCTTTTCTTCTGACAGCCACCGAGCCTCTCCAAGTCGCGGTTGGTAAGCCTGAAGAGAAACTTGGTCTCTTCACGAACCACGTCATCAAGGCCCTATCCGGTGGATCGCTTGTTCGGTCTCCTGGAACTGTGCCCGAGGAGTATGGCGAAATCACCGCCTGCAGCGTCTTCAACTACGCCCTGGAAAAGATGAAAGGGGAGGAGCAAACGCCGCAAATCTTCGTACGTGGCGCCGATGGACCAGATTTGCTGATTACACGAGTACATGACACCATTTCGACCAGCGAGCCCGCGAGAACACCCAGGCAGTGGGACGAGCCACCTCTTTTCCACGGTTTAGGTCCAGTATACATCCTTGGAGAAACATATTCTTTTGTCGATTGGAATGCCGCATTTCAACACCTCGTTGCTACGCCTTTTTGTCTGAACCGCGGCGACGACGTGAAGATCTTCATGAAGCAATTAGACAATTGGGAATCCGATGTCGCAGCCCACTCAATTCGCCAATTCCCGGCGGGCTCGGAGCCTGATGTTGATACAGAGGTTTTACAATTTCGACATCCGAAGTACGGACTAGTTATTGCGCAAAAGTTTGCTTCTCGGGTCCGAAACGATAGGAGTTTGTGGTGCGTGGCACTGCACGTTACGTTCGTTCAACGCGGAGACCTTTGGAATTCTCTAATGGACGTTGTTCACAATGATACCATCTGGACCAGTTACGCGAATTGCTACGATTCCGTAGTCGCGAAGTTTTCGCAGCATACGAAATTAGTTGAAAAGGTTGTGGAACAAATTGGCTCCGCGCCTTTAAAGTGCTTAGACGTCGGTGCCGGGACGGGGAGCACAACATTAGAGTTGCTGCGCACGCCAGGCCGAACGGTCCACGCCATTGAACCGAATGGTAAAATGGTGGCAGGTTTAAGGGAGAATCTGAAGAGGGAGTCTCAACTCGATCGAGTCGAGGTCATTCACGCTGATTGTCTCGGTGGACTACGGCAAAAAGCCGACCGCTCTTACGATGCTTGCGTGATGATGAACGTTGTCTTTGCCCTAGACGATCCGATAGCGTGCCTCAAAGAAATCCGTCGCGTTCTCGATTGGAATGCAATACTTTCGCTATCCACATCTACGGTTGACACCAATATTAATAAGCTCTTAGATGCGATACATCTGGAATTGTCCAGGCGACCGGAGTGGAAAGCGATCGAAGCTCAGTACTACGAGGCGAGCGCACGTAATCGCGAAATGGAGGGAATCATCCGTCGCTATAGCGAGCAAGACATAAGGCGATTCTTGGAGGCCGCAGGCTTTGCGATCCTAAATATTGAAAGGAACTTGTACGAGAATTGCGTTATTGTCATTCAGGCAATCAAGCGAAAAGAAGACTATCTGCCACCGGAGAGTTCAGGGAGAATTGAACCATCGCAGTAGATGGTAAATTCTTGACCGGTTTTAATCCTATTACTCGCGTTCGCGCTTTGTCGATGACGTCCCGAAGCCAGTCACTCTGAACGGCTTGAAGAACGTGATTAAGGTGCACAATTACGTATTGCACTTCAAGTGGGTCGATTGCAACGGTTTGAGCCGGCAACGCAGGTTGTCCCAAACGAGTCATGATCAAGCTCACTGTTAGGTGCGCGGAAATTAATCAGCGTCTTGTACTAGAATTCTTTATTTTTGGCCATAGAGATTCTCCGCGTCTGCTTTCAGCTAGCAGCTCATCTCGATCATTCCCAGGTGCATAGTCGGGAGTCCAGCCTTTTTGAAACTAGCGTTGATCCTACGATCGGCTCGCGCTCAGATTCGAG
>DASYDW010000103.1 GCA_036499395.1 Pirellulales bacterium | reverse complement strand
TCGGCCGCGAAGAGATGGCGGCTGCTGAACGGCTCGCAGCTACTGCCCGAAGTGATCGCCGGTGTTCAATTCATCGATGGAATCAAACCCCAAGAAGCCGCCGCCTGACAACTTCCCATCCACAACTTCTTGCAATATCTCCCGTATAGCCGGGAGCTATCACTGAGGCGTAGATGAGATTGATGAGGTAGCTCTAAACACGATGCTGGCCGACGGGTTGACCTCCCGACCACTGTAGCAGGCAGCATTAAAAGCCGGCAACCCACTAGAGAGGCGGCTCACAGATTGCGGGAGCCATCGTTGCCGCAATCGTTTTAGGCGTCGTCTGGTGGCTTCTGCCGTGACGCTGCTTAGCCAAGCAATCGGTCGTACTGTAGTTTGACCTTCCGATAGCAATCGCACGAGAGGGCTTCCACTCCCTTGCGATCCGTCACTTGAACCTTCCCGCGATTGTAGGAGATGCAACCCTTCGCTTGGATGGCCTGTAGAACCTCTGTCACACTCTGCCGACGTACCCCAAGCATGATCGACAGCAACTCATGGGTGAGGGGTAGAACGCCGTCCGGCACGCGGTCTTGTGTAATCAACAACCATCGACAGCATCGCTGTTGCACCGTGTGCAGCCCATTGCAGGCCACGGATTGCGAAACCTGAACCAGAAATGCATTTTGATACAGGTGAAACGCCCTTCGCATATCTCTGTTGGCTTCGCATTCTTGACAAAGTCTCTCGGCAGACATCCGAAAGGCGTGGCCAGCGACTTGCACGAACAGTCGATTCGGTGAGCTTCCCGCTTCGATGAGTGCCGGCAATCCCGCCATCCCCTCATTCCCAATCGTGGCGACTTCGATGGCCGTGCCATTGTCAGTGGTAACAGCGGAGATCACGCCGGTCGTGGGAAAGTAGGCGTATTCGATGGGTCCATTTTCTTCGTAGATCAATTGTTCGAACGCCAACGGCACTAAATGCAAGTGCGGGGCTAGACGCTCGTAATCGCTTTTCTTCAATCTGGCGAGTAGACGATTGCGCAGCGGTTCCTGGGAGTGCTCGGACATAAATCCACCGGTTCCTAAAAAGGACCACCGGTGGCAGGAGAAAGCTCTTGCGAGCCGCCTGATGACAGGGGTGATAAGAGCGGGATGTGACCTCATCAACATAGCAGAATCTTCATCTTCACGACCAACATGGCGGAATCTTCATCTTCGGTTCGCTCGGTGGCGGACAGAACGAGACGAGTGCGATTGATCTATTGCAGTTGTCCCTTGCAAATCTGCCAATCCCGCATGAGGTGGGCCAAATGGTCCGCGTCTTAATCATTGACGACAACGCCGACGGTGCGTTTGCCCTTGGACTACTCTTGAAACACCTTGGCTGCTCGGTCGAGACGTGCCAAGACCCATTGCTAGCCGTGGACATTGCTCAACAGCGTAAGCCACAACTCGTACTACTAGACTTGGCGATGCCCAAACATAGCGGGTTTGAGGTTGCAAAGGCGTTGAGGAGCCTAGACCTTCCTCCGTTTTTGCTAGTGGCCATCAGCGGTCGCGGCGAATCGACGATCCGCGACCGGTGCATGGCTGAAGGATTCGACCGCTTTTTTTTGAAGCCTGCGACGAACGAACAAATTTACGATTTATTGATCCTCGCGACACAACACATAGTGGATGTCGAGTGTGCTGCACCCGAGAAACGTCAAGCTAATACAAGGATTGATTGCGATGGACCCGAGGCTTCTGACAACCGGCGGCGACCATGCACTGGCTTCACGAGTCAGGACATTTCTCGCCGCACAGCACTTTCCAAGTCTAGCGAAGATTGAAATTGAAGCCGACGCCGCTACGATTCGACTCAGCGGGTGCGTCAGTAGTTTCTACGAGCGCCAACTGGCCATCGCCTGTTGCAAGCGTGTCGCGGGCGTACGGCAGATTATTGATTGCCTTGAATGCACGTCTCGCGAAGGAAATCCACGCCTAGCGCGGTCGCATAAGGCCAAGTAAAGCCCCGCAGCCCTCAAGAAGTCTTAGCTGTCTGCTGGTTTCTCTTCCGCTAACCGCCGCGGTCAAGTCTCCTTGCCGTGGTTCTCTTTTTTAATGATTCGGCGTCGCGCAAGCAGTAGGCACCCATCCGCATCGTTCGGCCGGATCGGCCGTCATGCATATTACGCTTCACGAGCGAGTCGCCCACTTAAGCAGTGAATCGTGCGAGCCGCCGCGCGTAGTCTTGCGGAGTTAAGCTGCATAAACACTCGCATTGATCCCCTCCCGATTTCAGCCACTGGCGGGAGGGGGTGAGCCTGCGCACGCTTCGTCCGAGTAAGCGGCGCGCGCGGCGGGCAACCGCTTGATTGCTTCCTGGAATATGGTTTCTTCGTTGTGCATTTGGACAGTGCCTGGAAGAGTAGTCCGAGGTCTATAGACAATGCGCCGCGGCCAACCAAAAGGCATCAACCGAGTCTCAAAAAAATCGTCGGTCGGTCGTCGACGCATGCTAATCGCTTGGCGGCGCCAACAACTCGCGGGTGCAGCCATGCGCGAGCGTAAGCCCACTGCCGATCAGCCGTTGCAGGCGATATTCTCAGCGCAGATGCGGCTTGTTCCAGGGTGAATCCCGCGAAATACCGCAGATTGCGCCTCTGCTGCGGCCGAGAAATCGCGCTTTGGGCGCGCGAGCCGGACGGATCCCAAAAGATCGCGGTCATCGACGTGATGGGCGAAGATCCAGTACAAGTGATCGGCGGCCAGTCGAATCAGTTCAATTCAGACGCCGCCTGGAGCCGCGACGGCCGCCGATTAATCTTTAGCAGTGGCCATATGTTGCTGGACTAATTGCGATGGCGGCGAGTTTAGGGCAGCCACGCGGGGCCGGGCTGGCATGAGATTCAGCCTCTTGCTCATGCTGGTTACAGTTGCGATCGCTGCTGTCGCTTTTCGCTTCCCACAGGTATCCGTGCTATGGCCGCAAGGGCCGTCTCCATTATTTATTGAGCGACGGTGGCCTTCTGTATCGCATTCAATCGCGGTTGGGCTAATGCTCCCGATTATTTTGTTTTTCAAACGAGATCGCCACGATTAGCAATTTCTGAATTAGATCCAATATTGACGGCCAATGAACAGCGACCAGCACGCCCCACAGCTGCGAGTTTCCGCCGGTTGGGCTTTTTTTGCGCCCGACTCCTGCCGCGCTGCTTTGAGTTGCCACGCTCGAGTTACTTCCATGTAAGGTCTCTTCTCCTGGACGGCGGAAATCCGATGATTATTAAAGCTGGCTTTGCGGCCAGTTAGAGCCGTTCAGGTTCTGCCCCACCTGAGCGGCTCGCCTTCCTCAAGCCGAGCCGACGGAATAACGCATCAAGCTCGCCGAGCGCTCGAACGCCAAAGCCGCTGATCCGCAAGAGTTCCTCGGCGCTCCACCTTGGACGCATCACAGCCGGGGTGCAGGTGTCCTCGACCCGACTATAGATTTCTTCGATCCGCACCGGCAGTAGAACCCGTGGGGCCGCGGCGGCGCTAACGCATCTCGAAACTCGTGTCGGCGGTTCTGTCGCCAGCAGCACGCATCGACGTCGGTTCGAGTCGGCAACCGGAAAACGATCGAGCAATTACAGGTGGACCGGAATGTACCGTTGCTGTTCGCCGGGTTCGGCTGGCGTGGGCGGTTCGATCCACGGGATTTGAATTCCGTTGTGCATCAGTTCGCCAACACGCTGTTTGAAGGCCGGACCGATTTTTCCTAGGGCCTCACGCTCGCTTGCCACTGTGCATTCGAGTCCCGATAGATTAGCGACGCGAGCCCGGACGCCACCACCGGCGTCGGGAGACTGTGGTGTCCTACGACTGTGTCGCCGGGGGGGATTCTGAAATGCCCCATATAGCTTTGCCCCCGGGAAGTCCGCTCACAAACTCGAAGTGCTGGCCGCAGCGACTGCATTTCACAAGTGCTGTGATCCGAGCCCGGTCCATCGGCCGGTCAAGGCTTACTTCGTCCAATGCCCCCTCGACCTTCGCCATCCATTCAATCAATGCGTCCAGGGTGGAGAACGATCGGTCGGTGCAAAATGCGCGGCAGTTTTCACACGCCAGTTTTTCCATCTCACTCGACCTTCAGTGCAGTCTCGAAAAGCTCGTCAAAACTCCAGACGTGGCCCACCAGTCCCGCCATCATAGGGTCAACGGCGACGATCGCGGACTCGTTCGAGGCAAAATTGGTGAGCCCGGTAACATCGCGCGTCGAACCGTCGGAAAAGTGTGCCGTCACGACGAGCTGCTCGCGCGCCCGCCGGTAGTACGTGCGCCGCGGGCGAGAGCGAGATCTTCAGCAATTTCGGGTCGCGATCCTGCGCCCGCTGCATTCCGGCCGAGATCCAAGCGCGAATGGTCTCGTACGGCACTGTCACGATCAAGTCTCAGGCCACCGCCGTGTGGTTCTGCGCCAGAAGCCTTCCGCAGCACAAGGCTGTTGTTGGCTGCGCTTGGAAACACCCGCCGGCCGCGGCCGCTCTTAACTATGGCGTCGTAATCCGAGTCAGCGTCGAACCCCAACAGAGAAAAAGCAAACCCGTTTTGGCCTCGCGCCTTGCCATGACACGCACCGGAATTGCAGCCTGCCTTACTTAGAATTGGCAGCACATCGAGCTCAAACAATGCTGGCCGGTCGGCGATCTGCTCGTCGGCAATTGCAGTCACTGCCGGTACGAGTACCGTGAGGGCCGCGACAGCCATTTAAGCGCAAACCAGAAGTCGGGCCGGCACCCGGAATGAGTTTTGCGGCATGGCGTGTGAGACACGACGGGAGGGGGCGTGTTAGGGCGTCGCCTTACTCGCATCGAAGTATCCGGCAAGGAAGTGATCCTCAGCGGCGGCGACCCAAGCGGCGAATGAACCCGCGTCGGGGGGCGTGGCACTCGTCCCTAGACGAGTCGATTCCCGGGAGGCGTTCAACATTTGCCTGACCATAGAAGCCGTAGATGTGGTTTTAAGCAGGAATCACGATCAAGTTGTGGGATGTCGCCTCGCGGGAAGAGGTTATCGTGCTTACGGGCCATGACATGCGCATAACTCAGGTCTTCTTTGACCCGCGCGGCGACCGCTGTCGGATGAGGCGAAGCTAGACAAGCTCTCGAACCGGATCGCGACGATCGAGCATATACTGCGGGCGACCACTAGGGTCGGTGATCGTTGCCGTGTTCACGTCGACGCCAAGCTGGCGGTAGAGTGTCGCCAAAACGTCCTGATAGTGGATCGGGCGATCTTGCGGGACTTCGCCCAGGCGATTCGTTGAGCCGATGACTTGCCCCATCCGCATGCCACCTCCGGCGAGCAGCGCGCACGACGCCGCCGGCCAATGGTCGCGCCCGCCACCTGCATTGATGCGTGGCGTGCGACCGAACTCGCCCCAGGCGACGACGCTCACATCTTGATCGAGACCGCGATTATGCAAGTCTTCGACCAATGCGGTCACTCCCTGGTCGAGCTTGGCGAGTTGTTCCGGTAGGCGTTCGAAATTCCCACCGTGCCGATCCCAACTGCCGAACGACAGCGTGACGCAACGCACCCCCGCCTCGACCAGGCGCCGCGCCATCAGAAACTGATCCATCCAATGTGGCCCCGCGTCTTCGCCAAACGCGGGAGATGAACTGCCTCGCCCGTAGCGATCTCGCAGCGCCGCTGGTTCTCGGTCGAGGTCCATCGCTTCGACCAGCTTGCTCGATGTCAGCACATCCAGGGCCTTTTGCGTGAAGGTGTCGACTCCTTGGGACTTTGAGCTAGCGTCGACGCGGCGACGGTAACTGTCGAAGCTGGCAAGCAGCGACTCACGATCGTGCAATCGATCTAGTGTGATGCCGTTCAGGCGCAGGTTGGCCATTCCTTCGCCATCCGGTTGAAACGGAGCATAGGTCTGGCCCAAGAAGCCGGGCAATCCTGGATTCGAGTATGGGGCGTGCCGAGTCTTGGTAGTTAGCCCGACGAATGGTGGGACGGCCGGATCGACCGCTCCCTGGATCTTCGAGATGGCGGCGCCGAGGGACGGATGGTTGTCTTGCCTCCCTTTCGGGCCGATCGGATAGCCGCTTAGGCAGACGTCCGACGCATGCTGGTCCGGACCGCCATAGAGCGAACGGATGATGGCGAACTTGTCCATCATCTTGGCCAGGCGCGGCATGTGCTCGCAGATTTCGATTCCGGGCACGTTCGTGCTGATCGGGCGAAACAACCCGCGAATCTCTTGCGGGGCGTCCATCTTCAAGTCGTACATGTCCTGGTGCGACGGCCCTCCGGACAGGTAGATCATAATGACCGCCTTGTGTGACAGGCTTTTCCCCCGCGTCTTCGGCGATGCTTCCTCCGCTTGTAAGAGTTGTGGCAATGAAAGCCCGCCCAACGTTAGGCCGCCGAGCTTCAGGAAGTGCCGCCGCGATAGCCCGTGGCAAGTCGCAGCTTGGCGTTCACTAAGGATCGAGAGCATCCGGCCGTTCTCCACATGTAGGTTGCAGCACCCACAATATATCAGCCGCCGTTGATGCACCAAGAAAGAACCGGGGGCTTCCCCCCCTAAATGCTTGATTCACCGATTGCAACATGCGGCAAGCGTATCACCAAATACACTCCATTACTGGGCATTGCGGGCTGGAGTCGGCGGTTCAGTTCACCACGTAGCGATGTTGGCCAAAAACCAACAGTTTCAGAACCGGATCCTCTTATCGAAGTCCGATATTGTGACGAGTCAGCGAGCTCGGCGGTTGCCGCGTGGATGACGGCGGCGTGTGCTTTTTGCGGCTGCCTTGCGGCGGGTTTCTTCGAGCCGATAGGTGAGCACGGATTCGGGGTGATTGGCGGCCCACTTGTCGGGCAACATCTCGTCGAGACACGAATCGTCGTCGTGCAAGCGGAGCAGCAACTCACGCAGATAGGTCCAGGGCTCGATCCGATGTCGCTTGGCACCGGCGAGAACGTGAATAAGACGGCCGCCCGCAGCCCCGCTTGCGCGCTGCCCAGGAACAACCAGTTTTTTCTCCCGATCGCCTGGTGGCGCAGTGTTCGTTCGCTGATGTTGTTGTTGATCGAAAGCCGCCCGTCCTCGACGTAACGGCGGAGCGCTTGCCACTGGTTGCTGTCGTAAGAGACCGCCTTGTTCAGCACGCTTTTGGGCAGCAGCCGCTTTTCCATTTCCGCGAGGCGCGCGCCGATGCAATCCAACACTAGCACCGCTTCAACGATGCCGGCAGAGGTCGTTTCGGATGGAACCTTCAACAGCCTTGTCATCGCGTGGCGCGGCGGTGCCGCTCGAATCGCGACCTGGAACGCACTACTGGCCTTCTTAAGGAAAAATAGCTAGTGCCAGACTTCGTGGTTGCGGTCATGGCACTCCCTTCTGGGAGGCTGTCTAGTCCGTAACGATCGTGCGATCGTTCTGAGGGATCGCAAAGTTGCTCGCAACTTCTGCGCCAATGAAACGTTTGCGGGAGTCGCGGAGTGCCGACCCTTCGCTGCATAATTTAATTCATCGGCATGGCCCGGCAAGAATCTGCTCGATGTGACAAATCTCCCGCACCAAATGGTCGATTAGCAACGACGATTTGTAGCGAGCCAGGGCTGACAATGACCAATCTGGTCATTGTGGGCGCCAGCCTTCGATGCTCGCATTCCGAGTGCGATAGCCGACGTTGCATGATCCAGAGCTCGCGGCGCAGAAACAGAACTTATGGCAATGCTTTGACCAAATGTTCGCAATCGCTTGCACAGTATGGGTTAACTTTGCGCTCGTTGACTCGCGTCGGATAAATCGCCTTAAAGCGTCACCCTGCAATACGGGCGATGACGAGGTCAAGCAAATCGTGAAAGGCATACCACTTGCAATGTTCGCCGAACTTCAGCCGGCGGCATGACTTGGTAACCGCCGCGAAGAGGGCGAATTATTAAGGAGCACTGATATGTCGCAAGACCCCGTATGCGGAATGGACGTCAGCCCTCAGAACGCCGTGGCAAAGGAGCAGTACGAGGGGAAGACTTATCACTTCTGTTCGGCCGAGTGCAAGAAGAAGTTCGATCAGGATCCTGCAAAGTTCACCAAACAGGCGAAGCAATCGACCGCCTGAAATCAGGCTGGCCGGGTGGCTTTGCCGTAAGCGCTTTCTAATCTTCTTGGTGTCAAGAGGACAGGCGGCTCTTTACGCCTTGAGTAACGTGGCGGTCTCGTGCCGCGAGCATTACGCGTTGTAATGCGGGGGGCTGCTAGCCGTTTTGCGCAGCCCTCATTGTCCCTTGTCTTTTCTTTGAACGAAGAGTGAAGGAGTGTCGCATGTTTCGCAGAATCGTATTGTCCGCAGTTGTTCCGGCTTCGCTGGTGTTCAGCGTGATGGCGGGGACGCCAGCAGTCCGAGCCGATCAGCACAACCAGGATTCCCAAGCGAACCAGCAGCAGTCAGATCAACCGCAAGATCGAGCCACCGAGAATCAACGTGGCAGTAACCAGCAGCGAGATCAAGAGGACCAAAACAATCGAGAGACGCACTATCGCGGCGCCGAGCATGCCGTATTGGGCGTGACACTTAGTGAGGGCGACGGGCATGGTGTGCGCATCCGCGAAGTGCTGCCCGAAAGCCCCGCACAAGCGGCCGGCCTCGAGCAGGGAGATCAGATTGCCAAGATCGACGATCAACGTGTGCATAACTATCGCCAAGTGATCGACTACTTGAACCGTGCCAAACCGGAACAGACGGCCAATATTACCGTGTCGCGTGACGGCCAAGAGAAGTCGTTCCAGGTCACGCTTGCCTCGCGCGAGCGTGTTTATGGGAACGAGAATCGGCATGCACAAGGCCGATCCAACGACCGTTCCTCTCAGTTCCAGTCAGATCGTCGGAACGAATCGCGAGGACAACAGAACGAGCGCGGCAACAACGGTCGGCAGGATGCGAGTTACGCAAACCGGCAACAAGGCGGCGACGGGGCGCACGGCCAGCAAGCCGCGCTGGGTGTGGATGTGCAAAACGATCAAAACCGTCTTGTCGTGCGCGACGTGTGGCGCAATAGCACGGCTGAGCGCGCCGGCTTGCGACCGGGCGACCAACTGGAAGCCCTCGACGATCAGACCATCAACAGCCGTAGCGATCTGCAGCATGAGCTGCGCGATCATCAGCCGGGGGACCGGGTGAACCTGACGATTCGCCGCAACGGTCGCGAGCGCACCGTGGCCATGAATCTGACATCTCGGCAAGAAGGCGGCCGGTCGCAGAACCAGCAAAACGAGATGCAGGGCGAACAGAATCGCGATCGATTCGATAATCGGCAGTTCGCCTCGCGCGGCCGCACCGGTTATCAGAGGTGGTCGATCAGTCACCCTCATCCGGCACTCGGCGTGACACTTGAAGAGAGCGACGACGGATATCTGACCGTGGCCCGCGTGATGGACGACGGCCCGGCGGAAAAGGCAGGGCTGCAGCGCGGTGACGAGATTTTGACGATCGACGATCATCCGGTCGATTCGGTGCGCGACGTCATGCAGCAATTGAGTCGTAAAAACCCGAACGACAAGGTCGACGTGCAAATTCGCCGTGACGGAAAGAAGCGAGACGTCGACGTGACCCTGGGTGATAGTTCCGAGATCTTTAACGATCGGCGCACGGCAGCGCGCGAGGATCGTGACGATCAACAAGGGAACGGGCAACGAAACGAACGCGGTCAAAATCGTGACAACGATCAGGACGGCAACCGCGATTCGCAGGATCGCGATTAGCGTAAATTGCCATTCCGTATAGTGGCCACGGCACAACTGGCCCGCGGGGTTCGCTGGGAAAACCGGCCAACGCCGCGGGCCTCCTTTTTGCGCCAAGCGTGCGGAAGAGGACCGAGACCGCTAGAAAGACTCTCATTCGGTCGCCCCACAGTCTCGTTTGCCATGCGTTTTCTCGGACTCCGAGAAAACGACCCTTAATCGGACTGATGCCATTGCTTTGGCACTGTTTACTAGCCGCAAATGCAGCCGCAGGTTCGCGAGGTCCGCGTCTCGGTGAATTGGCAAAGGGCGCCGGGACGCTACGATCGGTATTTCGCCGACCTAGAGCCCCCTTGACCTATGTCGTCCAACATCCTATTCTCCCACCCCGCTTGCAGGCGCTGGCCGATGCCCGACTCCGTGGTCGCCGAGTTTACAGGGGCGCTCAAGGAGGACTCGATGGACGCTATCAAACTGCCTCTTGTTGTGGTGGGAATCGCTTCAGTATTGGCTGCTGGGTGCTGCAGTCCGTCGTCGTTCGGCGGCGCAAATAGCCCCGGCGCGGCGGCGGCGCGGCTGTCGAATGTCCCGCCGCTATCGACGCAGCCACTTCTCGGATCGTCGAACTCGGCCAGTCCTCCCACCAGCGCGGGCTAGGGACTGCGACCGATTCGCGGACGATGAGTGCTTCTCACTAGTCGGGGTAATACGTGCTCTCGTCCGGGAATTGTTCGCTCGCGACTCGCGTCGACGGAAACGCTGAAAACAGCGACATCCGGACGCTCCGGATTAGAGGCGCTGCTTGCCGCAACCGTTCGACCGCGCTTTCGCAACAATAGGCAAGTCTTAGCTCGTCGCCGCGGTGGCTAGATAGAACTGATCAGCGGACCCCGCAGGCACGCCAAGTTCCGCGGCCACCGCATCGATCGGCTGTTGAGCGACGTTGAACTCTATCCGCCCGTCCTAAGCAAAATATGGGCCGATGTAGCGCTCGAAGTATTGCTGACCTTCGTCGCGCGTCAAACGGTTGAGAAATAAGGCAATGTAACCGATGGCCAACTGCGGTTGTTCGGCGATTGTGGGAAGAGCCCGCTGGTTAGCCCGCACCAGCGCCTGAAGCGCCGGGTCATCGAGCAGGATTCGAGTGGGTCCACAGCAACTCCTACGGTGGGAATCTGAAAGTGGTCTCCGACCTAGGATAGGACTGAAAAACCGTCCTCGGTAGCGACCTGCTCGGGCGAAGTGTGCTGCCCGCATAGGCAGCATCGATCGAACCGTCGCGCAGACGGCGGAGGTCCATCTGATAGTCACCGGGGCGATGCCCTGCACGTCACGATCTGGATCTGGGCCGCATAGTTGCCAAGCTTGTCCGTGGTGCGCGGCGTCGCGAGTCAGCTTCTTGAACTTGCTGGAACCCAGCTCGATCCGATTCGGATCGGGCGAGTACGGGGGCCGACCGTTAGTTACGGGGATTTCCGCTGTTTCAAGTTCTACGTAATGATTGTCCAGCTTTACGATGTTTGGATTTCCAAACTATCCGAAAATGGATAGTGATGACCCCGTAAAATCCTTGTATCGCATGGATTGGATTCGTGCCGTCTGCCTTCTAATCTCGCGGCACCGTTAAGGCATTGGGTGGCGTTAGAGGGCGTCCAATGACATCGGTTCACAGACTACTTCTAGTCGAGCCTCACCTGTAAGGTGGGTGAACGGCCTTGGTCGACAACTGGGCACTTTTGAAAAGTAAAGATTGCAGTTGCTTTCCTCGGTTCGAGACGGTGCTTCTTGGCTTCACCCGAGATCAAATTGTGAAACACCCGTTTCATCAAAGCACTAGCCGTGTCGGGCAGCGCTTGTGGATTGCCGCAGGCGGAGCCTCGGCAGCCGCAGTCACTTGTCGCCGAAAGCGCCGTGCAGAGTTGCATGGTTCGAGGTTGGCCTTTTTCTGCCCCAAATCCTCTTGCGTGCAATTTACGCAGATTTAAACGATCGATCTCAGGGGCGGGTGGGGCCTAACGTACGAGCCTAAAGAACGTAGGCGCCGTGTTTCAGCATCCTTTCATGCAGTCGTTACTGGCGCAGTTCTACTCCCGCCGTTCCCACCCGGACTAGATCCTGCGGTTCAACGGGCTGCCGGCGTAGGAGTGGTAGTGGCAACCGGTAGGGTGTATGGCGCTGGTGAAGGCGGCCATGTCGGCGTGGAAGCGATGGGAGGGACGTGCGCGCTCGGCAGCCGGATGTCCTTCAACAGTCGAAAATCTTGGCCTGCTAGCTTATTTGGTGTTTGGCACGACTGGCATATATCGCAGTCTCTCGATGCGCTCGATTTTGGACACTGCACCGTCATGGACCGCAAGCAGTACGATCGACTGATCGGCGAATGGCTGGCCGGCGGACGTCTCATCGTTCTGCATTTGGATTTTCAAGGGATGACGATCGCCGAGTTGTGCCGCGCGTTCAGGCGGTTCGCGGAAGGCTATTACCGCAAGAACGGAAAGCCGACACCGACTGTGGACAGTATCCGGAAGCTCTTTGACAATTCGTGCCGCGCGCATCGCAAACCCGCGGCCTGTCGCACGGGCATCATCTGGGGTGCAACTTCTAGGTCTGCGGCGCCTCTGGAAGCAATTTGTCGAGATACCAGGTCCCATAGCTGCCGGCATCCAGGCCACCGACCGTGAACCGATCATCGAGCGGATATCTCTTGCAGAACACGACAGGGCGGATGATCTCGATGTCGTAATCCGTCCAGGGGCCGTTGACTTTCAGCGTCTTGCGTTTGGCCAGAAGCCGCACCTCAAGTATGACGTCCCCTTCGCGATAACGGCATACGTCGCCCGGTTCCGGATCCTGCAAGGTCATCCGCTGTTGAATGCAGCGGAGATAATCTAGATCGTGAACCCAGCCGTCTAAATCGTCGATTTCGGAGTCGCTCATGCCACGATTCTACCGCGCTGTGGCCAGGCGATCACCGTCGCCGACGAATCGCCAGCAACGCCAGACCGCCACGTGCCAGGCCTGCGCCTCTTTGGCCGTGATCATGAACGGCGGATGGATGCGAGTTAGATGCGGGTTAACGGCTTCCGGTTCAAGAGCCTTGGCAGCCGACGCAGAAAATGCCGCCGGCCCCAGCGCAATGCCCGCCCCCAACCCTCGCACAAATGTTCGGCGTTTCATTTCGGCCTGTCTCCCGCACCCACTGTGAATGGCGAGCCAAAAAGTCCGCGCTTGGGCGATTAAAAAAACCAGCGCCCGAAGCGATACGAGCAGCTTACCCCCCCCCACAGGCCGGTTGTCTCTGAGGTACTGTGGAGCGCGATATATTTCCCAAGTCTCGCGAGCGACTGACTCAGCCAACTCGGCGCGTCCTCAAACGGAGCGATTTTCGAGACGTCGGCGGTTCATGGGACGCCTTAGTCGGCGAAACGCTGGTGTCATCCATGAAGGGCCTAAGTGGGCTGCTAGGGCCTTGCGGTCGTGACTTGAATATTTC
>DASYDW010000102.1 GCA_036499395.1 Pirellulales bacterium | reverse complement strand
TCGGCCGCGAAGAGATGGCGGCTGCTGAACGGCTCGCAGCTACTGCCCGAAGTGATCGCCGGTGTTCAATTCATCGATGGAATCAAACCCCAAGAAGCCGCCGCCTGACAACTTCCCATCCACAACTTCTTGCAATATCTCTCGGACTAAAGCAGGGATTCTTTCTGGAGAATCACTTGAGCACCAAGGCGCACACTTCTATCGGCACGACCGAGTGCTTTTCGAACGCAATAACAGGCCACTGGGGGTCCGTAATGGTCAGTTGGGCACAGTCGTCGATCTAAATCTGTCTGAGAACATGATGACAGTCCAGATTGACGCGGGTGGACAGGTGGTAATCCCACTCCAGGCGTACCCGCATATCGCGCATGGCTATTCGCTGACTATTCATAAGAGCCAGGGAGTGACCGTGGACAGAACCTTTTGCCTTATCCCAGAGCGGCCCAATCGCGAATTGGCCGTTGTTCTCGCGTCCCGGCATCGGGAAATGTGCAGGCTCTATGTGGATCGATTTACTGCTGGTGACAACTTGGCGGAGGTGAGTAGAGCAATGAGTCGACCGCAGCAGCAGAGTTTGACGCACGATGTTGCCGTGCGCGATCGATCGTATGTCGTCTTACAACCGGAGTTGCAGCGATGAGACTCTCGCGGCAATTGATTGCGGCTACGCTATCCATCGCAGTGGCGCTCTGTATAGCAAGCGGCTCTCTTATATGGCTTATCCTGCTTGCGCTTGGTTGGACACGATGGTGGGCCGCCGCCCCCGCTGTATTGGTTGCGATGAGCGAATGGAATGACGGACGCAAGGAATTCAGTTCCTGGAAGCGACGACGTTCGCATCCGGCACTTGATAGCAACTCGCTCCAAAAGTTCTTTGGGCGCCAGATCGTGAGCTTTTTCATGAGTGTGATCGGAGGATGTCTGGGCTACGCAATTGGTGCGGCCATTCCTTGGACTATATCGACCCCGAAATGGCTGAATGAGTTTGGTGTCTTGATCAACAAAGAGTGGTTTTTCAATTTCTTCGATTCATTCCCACCCGATTGCCCAGGTTGGTGGGGAATCGTTCGTTATGTCGCGGCGTTTTTCGGCAGTGCTATTCTGGACAGCATATCCCAGCGATTATTGAATCGGCGCGATCACGACAGCGTCTTTCGACGCGGACGCAAACTGCTGACGCAAAAACAGGCACAGATCCTGGCGGCCCGCCACACGACCGCTGGCGAACCAACAATCTGCTTTGGTGGAATTCAAATACCCGATGAGGCAGCTAGGACCAACATCTGCATCGTAGGGTCAATCGGCTCCGGAAAGTCGCTTACGCTCGCTTTTATATTGGAGCACGCGTGCAGCACAATTGGTAGCGGCCGTGACCATCGGGCAATCATATTCGACCCGAAACGCGACATGATTCCGCGTCTCCATGGCATGAATATAAGGGCGCGGATTTACAATCTGAATCCGTTTGATACGCGTAGTGTGGCTTGGTGGGTTGCCAAAGACTGCAACTCCGTCACGACGGCGATGCAAATCGCAGCAACCCTCATCCCCGAAGATGAAGGAGCAAATCGCTTTTTTTCGGACGCCGGTCGCGAGATCGTAACCGGTGAAATGCTGTCCCTCATGAAGCGCGCACCAAATGCCTGGACGCTGCGGGATGTGCTAATGGTCTTACGAAATCAGGATCTCCTAAGCCAAATACTTGGAGGCGACGCAGAAACACGAGACCTCTGTCAATATTTTGATGAGCCGCGCACGTATCAGAACATCCGATCGTGCATCGCCAGCAAAGTAAACCGGTTCTCGCCGATTGCTGCCTGCTGGGATCAAGCCAATGAATCCTTAGCTCTGAGCGATTGGATCCTAAGCGAGTCGATTTTGGTGCTCGGCTTTGACCCCAGCATTCAACTCGCGATGCAAGTCGTTAATCGAGCGATCTATCAACGACTATCTGAGTTATTGCTTGCCCAGAACGAATCGACAGAAAGAAGGGTCTGGCACATCGCGGACGAGGCTAAGGTGCTTGGGCGTTTAGCCCTTCCGGAGGTCACCACTTTCGGCCGCGGGGCCGGAAATAGAGTCGTTATCGGATTTCAGGATATAGAAGGCTTACGCAGTGTCTATGGGCGCGAGGCTGCTCACGAGTTGACCGGAGAATGCGCTACCAAGGCATTCTTGCGTTTGGATAGCCCTGAGACAGCGGCCTGGGCGTCTCAGGTGATCGCAGATGCCGAAGTGCTGGAGCGGCGCCGATCGGGGATGAAGCCTGAAAACGTCAGTGGTGGATCAATAACCGAGCAGCTGCAGAAACGAGAAACGGTACTTCCAGGCGAACTGCTCGATATGCCGGCTACGAATCGTCGCAATGGCCTGACTGGCTACTACCTCAGCCCGTTTACTGGAGTTTTTCGTTCTACCATCACTGCCAAAGCGATCGACGACCTGACCAAACCTGATGCCTCCATACCGGGCTTCATGCCACGTCCGCCCGAGCATCAAGTTCTGCGGCCATTCGACGCCGCTGATTACAAGCGATTGGGCCTTCGTGCACCGCGTCAAAGTTTAGGGAATCGATCATGAGCGATCTGATAGCAGACATTCAGAACGGTCGTCGCCGCCTCCAGCCTCGGTTCATGAACCGGCGCGTCATTGAATGGATCGTGCTGCCTACATGCTTGGCGATGATTCTCTGCGCCGAGTTCCATCTGATCGCAAGTCGGAATCGTGGAGCAGTCCCATTTATGGCTTTCTCCGCGATGACGCTTGGATTGGGCGTGACCAAGTGGCGACTGGAAAACGCGCGGTTTTGGTTTCGAATGCACGGCCAGATCTTCGATCATTCCAGAAACCATCTCGACGCTCGGGAGCGTCAGGAATGGTTCGCTCAAGTCCGCCATTGGATGGCGGCTCATGGTCTTGCCGGTCGTGGAGCGAACCGATTTCTATACAGTCGGCATGAGCACGAATCCCTCGCAAGGATGTACGACATTGTTGTTCGTCGCGCCAGTGGCCAAATGCATCGGCGTCCACGTCACGAAAATGCGAACCTGCCCTGCGCTCTGCAAGCTGAGTATCTTGATATCGATCAGCAATTGGAGGCTCTCAGACGACGATCGCACAAGTTGCAATAGTCTGCAAAAAGCTCACAGGAAGTACGATTGAAGTAGGTGTTCGCGTGCTCACAGTAAAAGGTGTCGCAAAACGCGCCGGTGTTTCAGCCGGTTTGGTTTATGACTGGATTTCATCCGGCCGGCTAGCACATTTCCGCCTTGGCAAACAAGGAAGGCGCGGATCGATTCGAATCGACGAAGCCGACCTGGACACTTTTTTACGAACTCTTAAGCGGGGAGGGGAGCAGCGGGGACATGCACCCGCCGCTCGCCGCTTTCCCACGCAAAGATTCAAGCATTTGGACGTCCGTCGACCGACTCGCGGTTCAGCTGGTCCCTAAGGTGATCGTGACGATCACCAATGTGCGAGTAAACCTTGCTAAGCATCGTGGCGTCCGCGTGTCCCATCAGCGCGGCAACCGTGATGTGATCGAGACCGCTTTCCAGTTTCCGAGTTGCAAAACCATGCCGCAGCGCGTACCCACAATATTTCACCCCCAGATGCTTCTTGAGCGTGCTGAATCGGCAGTTCATGCTCGCATAATTCCAGCCACGACCCTTGCTGTTTCGGAACAACAATTCGTTTGGATAGAGCTTCAGCAACCTGCGAATAATGCCCTCAGCCCTTGCCGTCATGTAGATGATGCGGATGCGTTTCTTTCCCTTTGCCTCGGCGGCCGGAAAAAGCACGCGGCGCTGGGCGAGTTGAATGTGCCGAGCTTCGATTGCTTTTACTTCCTGCGGCCGGCAGCCAGTTTCCCAGGCAAATTCCAAGAGATCACGAAACGGATCTCCTTCTCGGTAGTGGTCGCGGATCGATTCCCACTCGTCCGGCGTCACGGCCTGCTCGCGACGAGTCGGTTGCGGTTTCTCGATATGAGGAATCGGCGAAGCGTTGATGTAGCCAACCTTCGTCGCCCAGTTGAAAGGGCGCTGCACCGCTATCAATGCACCTCTCCGGTAGTTGGCCCCCCAGGACGGATACTGGTCGATCCATTCCACGACCTGGTAGGGCTTCAAGTCAGCAACAAGCATCTCGTCTGGCTTCGAAAGGAAATCGGTAAACGATTGCAAGTGATCCCGGTACCAATCGAATGTCCGTGGAGCGCGGTGCTTCTGGCACCAATCGAGGTACTTGTCCAGAACGTCGGCCACAGTCAGACCGGTGGACGGGGATGCCTTCGGGGTGCGTACCGCAGGCGCGAGAGAAAGCAGACGGTGGAATTCGCGATGGGCCTCGCCCTCATCTGGGCCGAGGTTGTACCTCTGGCCGTCGATCGTGACGAACCAAGCCTGTCGATCTTCGCGCCACCACGGTTTCGAAGCACGAGCCATGAATCAACCCTCCAGCAAAGAGCCATGTGGATTCCCACGGCGTGCCTTCGGGTATGCCAGCTCCCGTCCCGGTTGCAGCCGGGCGGGAGCTTTGATTCATTCTGTACCGCAATTCTGTACCCAGGGGCTTTTCGGTCAAGTGCCGAATCGCAAAAACCTCGAATACGCCCGGCTGGAATCGAACCAGCAACCTGCGGATTAGAAGTCGCGCGCGTGATTGGCGTGCTTTTGTGCGAAACAGCCCTTGTTTTCAGGGGTTTTCTACAGTGCGTGACGCACTCGCAAGCGTGACGTAACTCTCTACGTTTTAGCCGCGTTTAGCACGCTTTTCAATGGATTTCCTGTCGCGACAGGAAATGAGTTTGAGCTTGCGCGAAGTGACATTGTCTCCGCCAGCAGTGCGACAATTCCTAGAGTTGCGAGGACGTACGTATTCGGCTCGGGAACGACGGTTACCTAGGCATGATACGAACCGGCGTTGTCGTCATAGGCACCGGGAGGTCCACTGAATCCAGGAGCATCAGCGACAGCAATAAATAGCCGGGTTGCCCCAGTCGGTGCGACGAAGTTCTGTTCCGATCCTGTGCCCGTACCGGTTAGACCGTCGCCGATGAAGAAGACCTGTCCCAGACCGGGATGCAATGTCGAAAAGGACGTTCCAATCGTGGAGAAGTTGAGCGTGGTCGGAGCAATGGATGACGCGGGATTGCTCGCATCGAGAAATATGCCGAGAAGTGCTCCACCTGGCCCCTGATAGTCGCTGATGCCAGCTAAATTGCCAATGGTTACAGCGAAACCTCCATCAGGACTAAAGACTGGGGGTGATTGAGTGACCTCATCATTGTAATTCACGGTGCCGCTAGCCAAGAATTCAAAGACGTTCCCCGGCATAGCCGAGATGGCAGTTGGGAAAGATTCTGCCTGGGTGCCAGGAGGTGAGTTTCGCAGCAATGGATATCCCGATGGGGGTATCCCGGCTGGTGCGATCGTGACGTCAGTACGTCCGGCAAGGAAGATTGCGTCGGTCGCAGCTACGGTAATTGATGCAGCATGCGTGTTTGCAGACCACATAAAGACCACACTGAAGGCCGTGACTACGATAGCGGCATGAACACGCAATGTGGACATTGGCTGCTCCTTGTTGATCGTCCGATGGTTGTGGAGATAGACGGTCAAAGGGTACGTACCGCGAGCCGGTAACGAAAGTCGGCATTGCTGCTGTCAGCAGCAAGGGTGTCGGCAGCAATGGGCACCCGATATAGGTGACTTGGCTGACGCGGATGATATAGATGAGGAGCTGCCGGCGAGTGCGAACCCCGATGCGTCTCACGATACGGTCAAAGTAGGTGCGGACCGTAGCCGGGCGCGGCTGCAAGGTACTGCTTCTCCTTGTGGCCGCGTCGGCTCAGCGACGGGCGTACCTCCAGTTTACGCGATAGCTTGTGAATTTCGCAGTCTAATTTCGATCTGCCCGGGTACGGTACTGACGGCCGGCTCTCGGCTAGCGGCCTCGGCCGCCCGATCGGCCATGCTCGCGTTCATCCCTTCGGCGGAGTTCTTTCCAGAGCTGAAGGAAGACTTGCGAAGCCGCGGCGGCGGCGGTGACGCCGAGGGTGACGAGCGCCATTTTCTGGAAGGCTTTGCAGTCGATGCCGTCCGCCTTGCCCGCCATGTGCTGGGCTTCTCTGGCAATCGATAGCGGACTGGCACCGAAGGGGCTGTTCATGCGTTACGTCGTGGTCAATGTTGGCATTGCACTTAAGGCCATCATTGACGCAGAACGGCCGCAGGCGCAAGCAGAGAAATGTGACAGTTCAATGACAACGCGGGAAAAGATGCGGCCCGGCGATTAGTCGGCCCATCGCGTTGATTGGAACATTGTTCTGTTAGTCGACCAACTAAACAGCGTTCAGCTCTTGCATGGCGCCCTTAATCGACTAATGCGATAGCCTTCCTCTACTTCGGTTTCGCCGAGTCATTCCGGCAATCGCAACTACACCCATGATGGAAAGAACAGCCGTGGATGGCTCAGGCACACCGGTGAAAGTCAGTTCTAGCGTCGTGCCGCGGTCGACTAAGCCGTAGGTAAACAATCCAGGGCTGACAACATACAGGCTGTTCGGGTCGGCCGCGTACGGGCTCAAATACGGCGCAATCGACACTCCATACTCTGAGAGCAATTCTGCCGCGCCCGCGGAAGTCACCAGCGTTTGGAGAGAGAGAGACCCGTCGAGCGAAATGCCTTGTTGTCCGACGATCATGTCGAACGTCTGGCCGGCGACCGGCAGGAAGTGAAACAGGTCGGGCTCAAGGACGACTTGCAGCGTGCCGCTTAGGCTGATGTGCTGGTCGACTTGCAGCAGGCTGTAGGTCGTTCCCTGGTCATGGCCGGCAACGAACAATCGCAATACACCTGTCGACGTTTGCGAGTAGTTGCCGGTAACTTCCAGCTTGCCGTCCCAACTGACGGTGCCGCTGTTGCCGACGTTCGGGGTAGTCACCGTATAGTTGCCCGGGCTGCCACCACCGCTCCCTCCGCCCCCTACGGTTCCATCTCCGCCGAACCCGCCGCTGCCAATCACCAGGCTTGTACCGGGGTTAACCGTAATCGGGTCGGGGCTGGTGATGACGACGGGCTGGCCCGGTGAAGGCGGTGCCGGAGGACTGATGTTGACGACGCCGCCGTGGGTATTGCTGATGAGACCTGTTTGCGTGATCGGAACGATGACCAGCCCTTCATTCAAGATGCTGCCCTCGACCAGGCCGTTGCTGACGAACACCGCGCCCTGCTCGACGGTTAACGTCCCAGCGCCGTTATTCAGATTCAGCGTTTCATTCGACCCGAGCGTGTAGCCGCTGCCAGTGGTGATATCGAGGCTTTGATAACTGTACGTATTCGGCGGACCGGACGATCCTGGATCGGTCTTGGTGCCGGTGAAGTAGGCAGGGTCATCGGGCCCGGCAAGGTTCGCAGGAACTTCTACATCGGAAGCGACGGTAATGCCAAGTGCGAAGCCAGCTCCCTGTGCAAATATTGCGTTCACCTGTCCGACATTGCCTGACGCGCTGACGTTCCAGACACCGGTGACACCGCTTGTATAACCATACGGCACAAGTAGGCTGCTTCCTGTCGCAACGATGCCTTCCGGGTATGAGTTTCCGGTTAGGTAATCATTAATGTGAGCGCCCGAGGCTGAATATTCTCCGATGCGCCCGCCATTGAAATCGGACACGAAGATATTCCCCCCCGACACGGCGACCTGCGTAGGACGATTGATCCCAGAGATCAGAGACGCGTTTACAACCGCACCGGACGTCGTATAGACCCCGACAGAACCGGCGCCCGAGTTCGCGACATAAATGTCACCACCTGACGTAGCCAAATCCCACGGCCCGTTTAACCCCGTGATCAAGGAAGCATTGATCGCGGAACCCGAAAGCGAATACTCGCCGATTACGCCGCTGCCCGCGTTGGCAACATACAGATTCCCGCCTGACACAACCATACCCACGGGGTAGTTGAGGCCGGAGATGAGGGAGGCGTTAATGAGTGCCCCGGAAGTTGTGTATTCACTAATTGTGCCCGTTGGGCCGTTGGCGATAAATATCTTTCCGTCATATTCGGTGATCCCGTAACAGACGTCTTGGATGCCCGATATCACTGACGAGTTGATGGTGACGCCGTCCGACGAGTATTCTCGAATAGTCGTGAAGCCATTCGTGTCGTTGGTGCCACTATACGTCGACGCGAAAACCGCATCGGCACGGGCATCGGCGGATAGGAATGGAATCATCGCCACAGCAGCGATGATCGCCAGGAACGGCGCATGAGGAGTTGGCTTCATCTGGGTTCGCCCTATTTTCAGGTAGGTCACGCTGAGCATTAGCATCTACGACTGGCGGGAGTTAGCACCGCCAAGTGCCATTGCGGCCGTTGTTGAACGATGGCGCAGGGTCAGAGCCAACCGGCTCGTCGGACCCTACTCCCTATCTGCCCGAGGTCTCGTGGATCGGACAGGAAATTGGCTAAAAATCCAGAAAAGATGCGCGAATCGGCTTGGGGCCCGGATTTCCCGCTGCCAATCTCGGTGCCTGTGGCATGGGATGCCGATCAGCGACGTATCGGACATGAGTTTTCGGAAGTTTTTTTTGGCGACAAACCGCTCCGGTTGAAGTCGCCGCCGGCGCCGGTCATGCTATTGGGTGGCGGGTTGCGCCAGCAGCGATTATGCGATACGACGCGTTGCCTTCTTGGCATTGAATTCTTGACCGTTCCGCTATTCAGGGGTTGTGCAGCTATGGCAATCGGAACGGAGAATTCCACCGGAACTTCGGAGCCGGACCGCTGGACTGCCGAAGCCCGGTCTGGATCGATGGCGGCACTCGACAAGCTCCTTGTACTGGTTGCCGAGCGTTTGCGCGAGGAGCTTGACGGCCGTAGAGTTCGCGGTCTGAGTCCATCGCGCAGCGGGTCCGATTTGATTCAGGACACTCTACTTGTGATCCGAAAGAAGTTCCCTTATTTCAAAGGCGAGACTTTCGGAGAGTTCAAACGCTGGGCACGCGGGATTTTGCATTGGCAACGTATGACCTGCATGCGAAGTCACCGGCGGCGGACAAGCGACGCCAAGAAACGGCGGATTTGGCAGGCCGTCGCGCTCAGAAGGAATCTGTCCAATGATGATCGATCAAAACAAGAGGGCGGCGATTCAATCGAGCAACGTGACGAATGGGACCGAGCATTCGCAGCGCTCCGGCGTCTGAAGCCGCACGAGCAATATATCCTCAAGCTGCGATATATCGACAGCTTGCCCTTCGCCGCGATCGCGTCGTTAGTCAATAGCAGCGATGATACGGTGTCGCGATCCTGCCGGAGAGCGCTTAATCGCCTTCGCAGGAGACTTGAACGATGAATAACGGCGACTCGACGGCTAATGAACCCAGCAAGGCTCCGGTCGGTAATGGCGCAACCGGTCTCAAGGGCTCACGCGCGCTGCTTCTATGGCTGTCGCAGCTTGTACGCGTCGCAGAGGGGAGCGCCACTCCGGTAGGCGCGGCCGTCTTAGCCCGGATGCCGACAAAGCTCGGCTCTTTCCGTCTGCAAGGTCTGCTCGGTATGGGGACGTTCGGCGTCGTTTTCCGTGCCGAGGATACGGTCTTGGGACGCCAAGTCGCGCTAAAGGTGGCATGGCCCTACGTCATGTATGACCCGGTCGCCAGTAAGCGATTCGTCAAGGAGCCCGAAGCGGCTGCGGCGCTTAATCATTCAGGAATCGTCAAAGTCTATAAATCCGGCTGGGTCGGCTCGGTATGCTACATCGCGCTGGAGCTTATCGACGGTCCGGCGATGAATGAATGGATGAAGACCCAATCGCACGTGCCGGCTCGACTTGCCGCTGACATCATGCGCGAGGTCGCCGAGGCGATTCAATTCATTCATGCAAATGATTTGATTCATCGCGACATCAAGCCCAGCAATATTCTCTTAAAGCCTAATGCGGAGGCCGGAGAATTCGGATACGCGCCGGTCATAACTGATTTGGGTTTAGCACGGCGGGTACGTGCTTCGGCCGTCATCGCCGAGTCCGCGACCCAGGCCATTGTCGGGACAGACTACTACATGTCGCCCGAGCAGGCGCTGGGACAAAAGGCCAACGAACGGTCCGACGTTTTCTCACTAGGGGTCGTGCTTTATGAGCTGGTTTGCGGCCGGCGGCCTTTCGAGGGCGAAAACTCTGAACAAGTGCGCCAGCGAATCATCTACGACGAGCCACCTTCCATTCGTGGTTTTCGTAATCGCGTCCCCAAGGACCTCACCGCGATCATCATGCGTTGCCTGGAAAAATCACCGGACAATCGTTACGCCTCGGCCCAGGCTTTTCGCGACGATCTGGCGAATTTTCTTGCCGGCAAGCTGGTCGAGGCCAGGTTGCCGACGGCGTGTGAGCGGAGCTGGAAGCTTGTTAAGCGGAACCCTTCGGAGTCAGCATTAGTGGCAATTGCAATGGCCAGCATGATTCTTGTCGCCGGGCTGATTGGTGCTTGGGTGAGAGACCGGGGATTTGCTGCTGACCAAATTGAGGCCGCCGCGACGATTGAGCGCCAGCATCAATATGCCGCCAGTATTCAGCACGCCGTTGAAGCACGCACACGTGGTGGCCGTCGCGAAGTTCGCCGGTTACTCGAAGAATGCCGGGCATTGGCCGAGAATCCTGCACGGATGGGTATCGAATGGGAGTATCTTTGGTCTCAAGTGAACGAAGAGGATCGCACATTACCTGGTCACGCCGGTAGGGTGCATAGCGTTCGATTTGCACCTGGTGGCGACACGCTGTTCTCGGCCGGAGAAGATGGGCGCGTGATCGCGTGGGATACTTCTACTTGGACCAAGCAATACGAACTTAATGACAATATGAATGAGGTCAACGTTGCTGAAGTCTCGGCCGATGGCTCAATGTTGGCCGTCGCTGGTGATGAGGGTCGGGTCGTCGTACATCGGGTCGTGGACGGTACGATCATATTTGACGAGCCGGTTGTCGATGGCCAGGTGTTTGCGCTCACGTGGTTGGGTGACCAACTGAAATTCGCCGTGGGTGGCACGAATGCCGTTGTGTCTATCGTTGATCCTATAACTGGCAAGCTCCTCCGGTCGGATCCACTGACGGCGTCAGCTGAAGCCGTCGCACGTGATCCTGGGCATCCGATCGAGATCCAGTCGTTAGCTTATTTGCCCAACGATGAATCGCTGGCAGTAGCCATTAAACCTGGCGGCCTGTCTATTATGGACACCGCCACGCTCAAGGAAATCAATCGATTTGACCACATACCCTTCTCTGCCATTCGAAATATCTGCCATATCCCAGTCGGCCCCGGTTACTTAGCGGTCAATTACTTTTTGGGCTCTATCCAGATTTGGGATCTGCGGGAGCGCGTCAAGGTCGCCGACTTTGCGGTAGAGGACGAACCAAGGTCGCTTCGATATTCACCTCAGACGAAAACGTTGGCCGCGATTCTTCGCAACGGCAATGTGCACGCCTGGGAAATTCAAAATGTGCTAGATGAAGAAAGGCCCGTTGGACGGCGTATCCATGCGCATAGCGGCCGTGGCACATCGGTCGACATTTCCCCGGACGGTCGCTGGCTCATCACCGCCGGCAGTGATCAGGTCATCAGGTTATGGGGAAAGCACGTTATTGGATACCCCTTTGACATCGTCTTGGGGAACCTGCCTCGAAGTATTGAGTTCTCGCCGTGTGGACGTTGGATGGCTGTCGTCGACAGTTCGACGGCGCGCCCGCAACAGATCACCATGTACAATGCGGCTAGCAGCGCTCCCGTGTGGTCGACCGAAGACACTTCCGAAGCCGCTGGGAATTTCGTACCTACCGAGAACCATTCTGTGTCCGTCGCTTTCAATCCGCTTAAACCGACGGTGGTCTGTTTGGAAGGCGATCGCACCGTACGTGAGCGCGATTGTGCCAGCGGGCGGATACTAAACGACTACCGGTCACCCTCCGCTGAAGATCATGGACTCTCGGGATTCACTCCTGATGCGGAGTCCTTGATTATACGCAGCGGTAAGACCGGTCCATTTCTCTTGGATCAGTCTCTGAATGAAGTGGCGAGCGACGAACCATTATCGCATTGGACCCTCGGCAAGTTTCGCACTACACGCGGCGATCTCTGGTTGGATAGTAAGAATGCGGAAAAGACGTTCCTTCGCTTGACGCCTGCGTCGCCGCCTTTCCTAAAGCTGCCGGGTCTCAATGAAAGAGTATTGCCCGCAACAATATCCGCCAATGGTCGCTATCTTGCGGCTGGCAGCGTGGACAGAATCGTGTTCATCTGGGACTTGGACAATGTTGCTTCGTTCGCCAAGTTAATCGGCCATCAAGACCGAATTACCAAAGTCCAATTCTCCAGCGACGGCGAAACGCTACTAAGCCATTCGCAGCTTGACGGGACCGTCCACTTCTGGCATCTGCCAACCCGCTCAGCGCTTCTTTCGATTGGGAGCAAAGATGAGCGGATCGTCTGCATGGGACTCAACCCTGCGGGGAATATGCTTGTATTTGGCGTCGAGTGGAACGGGCACTATGGATTACAGATCCACAGGCTCGGCGCGGATGGAGCCGCTCTGCCGGCCAAATTTGCATCCGCCGCGTCGAGCGAGAATTAGGTCCGCAATCGATCTGGCAGGATTCGCGTCGGCCAATGAGCAGCGACAAGGGCCAACAACATCTGCCGCAGGACGGCGGTGTCCGGCGTCGCGTACACTGGTTGCTGATGGCCCATGCCTGACTCTTTGGAATTTGATCGAGGCCTCCTGGAAGCGACCGACCACCGCAAGCGGATGTGTTCGGTCGTTAGAAGTCGGGGCATGGAATGCTCCAGATACCAAACTCTTTATAATCCGTATAGATATTAAGCAAGTTTGGTACTCGCACGAGCAGAGATTTCTCTGGCAAATCGATTGAACCTGCTGGCTGCTTGGGAAGCGGCCCATACATCGTCAGTTCGTAACCGGCGCGCTTGACGGTCATATCGAAGTAGCCCGCAAAATCAGTTGCGGCCGTGGGAATGGGCGAAAAGACGTACCCGATGCCATGTGAACAGAGATAACGCTGCGCTCCCTGTTGCATTAGAGCGCGGTCATAGCCGGGGTCGTTCATCAGCCCGTCCGCAGGGAACACGCGGAGATTTGAATACCAGGCCAGCACGCCTGGCATGTCGAACGACAGCAAAGCCGCTTTCGGTGGCAATGCCTGCATCACCTCTCGCACTGTTTCGCGCCGGTCATTTGCTCTTTGATTCTGTTGCAGCAAACCAAACTCAACGGATAAGCCTTTGTAGGCGCGGCCATAAGCCATCGCGATGTTCACAAACGCAAGCAAGGCCGCTAGGACGAAAAGGGGGACTTTGCGGCAATTCAAAAGCCGTCCGCAAGCATATTCCGCAAAGAGCGCTACGAGCAGAAACGTTTGCAGGAAATACCAGGGCGCTGCGTGCGTGAACAGAAACAGATACGCCAGATACACCAGGTTAAACAGGCATAATTCTAGTAGAAACGCTTCGTGTACCGCCTCCGGCCCGTGGATGGGGCGCTTCGCCAGTAAGAACACGGCAATGATCGCCGTCAGCGAAAAGAAGACATTAAAGTAAATTCCCTGTCCGGCGAACTGCAAATGGGGAATTGGAAAGCTGCTTTTTATTATCCCGCTGATGGGAACCGCTGAGCCCAAAAAATAAGCATTGAGTGCAACATAAACCAGGATTGGAATCGCTGCCGGTATCAGGAGCACCACGCATTGCCTCAGTGACTGTTGAAAGTCACCTTGCCGATAGAGTCGCAACGCCAGGCCCCCCATCATTAGCGCCGCGGCAAAAGCCAAATCGAGTCGCGCGAGCACCATCAGCCCCGCGATAAGGCCAAAGCGCCGCAGCGACGCATCATCCGATTTGTTCGCCCGCGACAGCAGGCAGTAGTGATACGTCGCACAAGTCAGGAGGAGAAAAGCCAAATGGCTTTCCAGCAAAAACAGTGTCCCCTTGCCGATAAAAATAATGGCAATGATGCCCAGAGAGATGAACGGATCGGGATATCCGAGCAGACGTTGCAATTTAACCAAATAGATAAAGCTCGCCAGCAGCAACGCCATTTGCACCAAAAAGAGCACCCCCAGCAATGCATCGGGAGAAAGATTCAGCGGGCTGAACAGAAACGCAACCAGCACACACGCCACCATCCACAAAGGATGATAGCCGTTTGTGTCGGTAATCAAGTGAAAGCTGCTGCGGCCGTGCGTTACGATATTGCGGGCAACCTGGGGGTAAAAGAATCCATCGTCCGAAGGAAATGCCGCTGGTCTGCCCACAGCGATCAGGGAAGCAATGAGAATGCCGAATACGATGGCAACGTAACCGAATCGCAAAATATGCCTCTCCTGAGTGTGATGGCGGTCTGAGCGTACCACAGAATGATTAACAATTACTTTCGATACGTGAGAACGCGTAGAAGCCACGGGCCGGCGGTGAGCCGGCCCGTGGCGACGATATTTGTGCGGCTGGTTTATCCAGCCGGATCAGTCGGTTCCGGCTCCTCGATAACGTTTTCGTCGTCGTAGTCAAAGCCGGTGTTGCAATCGTCGCAATGGACGACGTTGTATAGGTCGGCGCGGTCGGGGCCGACGGCATCAGCGGGGATCTCAACTTTTGCCTGGCAGGTCGGACAAATGACGTAGTACATGTGAAAGCCTTTCTGGTGTGTGGTTAGGCCAGGTGAGCGGTACGCCGCAACGCGGTGGCGATGTAGGCGTTCATTTCTTCGGGGCTGAACTGGTAGGGATAGAATCCGCCGCTGACAAACCAGCGTTTCAAGACAAGGGCCAGGGCTCTGGCCGTCTCGTGGTCTCCTTCGCGCATGGCGTCGTACATATCGAGATAGGTTTGGTTGGGGTCCATGTGCGGGCGTCCTTAATATGTGGATGAAAGAACCGTCCGCCGGATCACTCCGGCGGACGGCACGTGGCCAGGTCATTCGACGGACTGCGGTTGCAAGCCGTGCAGAAAGTCAGCGGCTTGGCTCGCCAGTGATGCGGCGGAGAACACGGCCCGTTTGTCGTCCTTCAAAACTTTCAGCCATTTGTGGATATAGCTGGCGTGGTCTTCGCGAACTTCCGGCGTGATCGAAAGATCAGCACAAAGGAAGGCGCTCGCGAGTTCGGCAACCAACTCCTCCATCGCATAACCTTCGTCGCCCCATTTCTTGCGGCCGAGGTCGCGATTGAGTCGTGAAGCGTGCTTGGTCCAATGCGTCAATTCATGGCCCAGCGTGGCGGCGTGGCTTTCGGCATCCCTAAACGTCTCGAAGGGCGGCATCCGGACATAGTCGGCCTCGTTCGCGTAGTAAGCACGGTTTCCGCCGTAACGAATGTCTGCCTTAGTGTTGGCAAAGAACCGCTCGGCGTGTTCGATGCGGGCAAGCGGCTTGGTCTCGATCGCCTTGGCAAGCTCATAGAAATAGCTGGGCAGTCCCTCGACCTGGCTCGCGTTGAATACGGTGTATTCCTTGAGGAATGGAATTTCCTGCTCGACTTCCGAGCCATCCTCAGCCGTGTCCTTCTTCTTGAACGTGTTGGCGTAGACGACGGGCGAGCCATGCTCCCCTTTCTTCACGAACGCCCCCAGCTCGCGGGCCTGGTTGAAGGTCAACCAAAACGGGTTGGCGAATCCCTGTTCCTCTGCTGATGCCCACAGCATCAAGATGTTGATTCCCTTGTACGGCGTGCCGTTGTGCCGCAAAGGTCGCGTAATACGTCCGGCCGCGTGTTCGGCGTTCCAGAAGCAAGACTCGTAAGACCCCTGTTAACCGGGGTTGTATCCCTGCGGCGAACTCACCCATAATTGGGATCGCGCCCCTGTTAAAATTGGCGGAATGGATTCGCCGGCGGAACGGCGCATCGCATGGAGGTGTGAT
>DASYDW010000101.1 GCA_036499395.1 Pirellulales bacterium | reverse complement strand
CACCTGCGGCGCCTGATTCCCGTTGGCGGCGAGCGCGTCCATTCCGATCGCCAATACCGCGGCGGCCATTTGCAACAGGAACAGCAGCACGAGCGGCACCAGGTTGATCGCCATCAGGAGCACACCGGCAAAGCAAGCTGTGAAGAAATGTCGCCAGCCGCGCAGCAAAGTTGCAACGTTGACCTGTTGACCATCGAGCGCCGCAAAAGCGCATCCGAATAACCCACACGCCAGTGGACCACCGACAAACAACGGCAAACAAATGCCACACACCGAAGCGATGCCGATGAAGATCGATAACAGGACGGGCACCAGCCAATTAGCCCATTGCGCGAAATAGCAGCCCACCGCGTGATTCAGCACGTGACCGAATTGCACGTCGACGGCCGGGTAAGGAACAGCCCGGGGCGGCGCAGTTGGCGGCACCGGCGGTGGTGATTCTGGATCGACGGGATTGCTCACGTGAGATTCCTTTGCGTGGTCGCCGGCGGGGTGGAGCTTGCGCGGTCCAAAATGCTTCGTGGCAAGCATACCTTGTTAGTTTCGACTTTTACCAACCCGATTCGGACCTTAATTGACGACGGACCGTTGAACCGAAAAACTGGCGGGGGTCCGCGGGGGCGGATAGACTGGGGGCGGGCCGGAATGTCTCGGATCGGCCTCCCACCTGCGTCGCGCACGCCCGCTGCGCGCGACCTTCGAAGCGGCGCCCCTCGAGGAGCTTTGGCGAATGCAAGCGCACCCCTGGTTTTTCGCGCGGTCCCGGTCCAGGCTTTTTTCGTCCGTTGTTCTGCTGCTGGCGGTTCTGTTGCCGGCTGTCGTGCGTGTCGCTGATGCTGGCGAAAGTGCCGCGGCCGAGGATCTGTGGTCGCTCGTTGCTGTGAAAAAGCCGGAACCGCCGGCGGTTAAACAAGCCGACTGGTGCAACACGCCGATCGACCGATTCATTATGGCCGGACTCGAGGCCGAGCAAATGGAACCGGCACCGCCGCTGGCGCGCGAGCGTCTGATCCGCCGGGTGTACTTCGATCTGTGGGGACTGCCCCCCGAGCCGCATGAAGTGCGGGCGTTTCTGGCGGATGATTCTCCGCAGGCTTACGAGCGGCTAGTCGATCGCTTGCTTGCCAGCCCTCACTTCGGCGAACGTTGGGCTCGTTACTGGCTGGACGTGGTGCGCTTTGCCGAGACCAACGGTTACGAGCGTGACGCGGAAAAGCCGGGCGCCTGGCGTTATCGCGATTGGGTCGTGCGGGCGATCAACGACGACATGCCGTACGACCGGTTCGTGCTCGAGCAATTGGCCGGGGACGAGCTGCCGGATGAGAACGAGAACACACGCGCGGCAACCGGCCTGTTGCGGGTTGGCACGTTCGACGACGAGCCGAACGATCCGCTGGTCTACAAATTCGAGCAGCTTGACGATTTGATCGGCGCGACGTCGACCAGCTTTCTGGCGCTGACCGTGAAATGCGCACGGTGCCATGATCATAAGTTCGACCCGATCAAGCAGACCGACTATTACTCGATGCTCGGCTTCTTCATTGCGGGCCGGGCCGATGAAAACAAGGAGCTGCTGGCCTATACCGACAGTGGGCGCGACGCGGACGCCGTGAAGCTCTTAGGGGGCGGCGATCCGCGCCGTGAAGGGGACGTGGTGCCCGTCGGTTATCTGTCGATGCTGCCGCGATTGGAGCGACCGGTCGACCCGCCGCCGGCCGAGGCCAAGACGACACATCGCCGCACGCAACTGGCGAACTGGATGACGGATCCGGCCAACCCACTGACGCCGCGCGTGGCGGTGAATCGACTGTGGCTGCATCATTTCGGCGAAGGGCTGTGCCGTACGCCCGACAATTTCGGGATCATGGGAACCGCGCCGACGCATCCGGAATTGCTCGATTGGCTGGCGGCCGATTTCATCGAGCACGGCTGGCAAGCCAAGCGGCTGCACAAAATGATTCTGATGTCGAGCGCGTATCGGATGGACTCGACACATCCGCAGCAGGCCGATTACGCGACTCGCGATTTCGCCAACGAGCATTGGTATCGCATGAACCGGCGCCGGCTCGAGGCGGAACCGATGCGAGATGCCATGCTGGCCGTCAGTGGCGACTTGAATCCGCAACTGGGCGGGCAAAGTTTCTATCCGACTGCCAACCGTGATGCACTGGAAGGGCTTTCCAAAAAGGGAGCCGATTGGAAGGAATCCTCGCCGCAGGAACAGAATCGGCGCAGCATTTACATGTTCACGAAACGATCGCTGCTGCTGCCGCTGATGACGGTGTTTGATTTCGCCGATACGACGTTGCCGTGCGCGCAGCGGAATATATCGACCGTGGCGCCCCAGGCCCTGGCACTGTTAAACAACGATTTTGTCCATGCCCAGAGCGATGCCTTGGCCGAGCGTGTCGTGCGCGAGGCCGGGCCCGAAAAGTTAGCACAGATCGAGCGTGCCTGGTGGTTGGCTCTGTCGCGCGCCCCTACGCAGGCCGAACGAGAATTTGCCGTGACGCATCTGGCGCAGCAGCGGGAACGATTTTCGACAGGCGAGCAATCGTCGGCCCTGGCGGACAAGCCGGTCACGGCTGCCGAGGGGAGCGCGAATGCCACCGCGACTTCGAAGGCGCCGGACAAAGGTACTGCGTCGACCGATCCGAAATCAACAGCTAATCCCGAGCAATTGGCACTCTCGTCGCTCTGCCACGTGCTCTTGAACCTGAATGAGTTTATCTATGTCGACTGACGATTCTCGACAGAATACTCCGGTACAACTTCCCGGATCGCATAACGTGCTCGGTGGAGGGCAGGGCCTTTTTCCCTGCGGGCAGACTCGGCGCGAGTTCGTGTGGGAAATGGGAGCCGGTTTCGCGGGTGTGGCCCTCTCCAGCTTGTTGGGAGCCGATGGCTTCTTCAATCGTCATGCGCGGGCCAACGACGTGCCGGCACCGGCCAGCCCGCTCGCGCCGAAGTCGCAGCATTTTGCTACGCCGGCCAAGAGCGTCATCTTTTTGATGATGAACGGCGGACCGAGCCACATCGATACGTTTGACTACAAGCCGGAGCTGTCCAAGTACGCCGGCAAGACTTTGCCTGACGGGAAGAAGTTCACGAATTCGGGCAATCGCAAGATGGGTTTTCTGACCCCGGCCTGGCGGCCGTTTCGACCGGGGGGCCAGAGCGGGCTGATGATCTCGGATTATTTTCCACGCGTCCGCGAACATGCCGACAAGTTGGCGCTGTTGCGATCGTGCCATACGGACAGTCACGCGCACGGTTCGGCACTCGTGGCGATGAACACAGGCAAGACATTAATCGGCCGACCATCGCTAGGGAGTTGGGCTGTGTATGGTCTGGGCACCGAAAATCAAAACCTGCCCGGCTATGTCGTGATATTGGATAAACGCGGTGGTCCGATCAGTGGGCAGCCGAACTGGGCCGCCGGCTTCATGCCCAGCACTTTTCAAGGGACGCTGTTCCGGCCGGTCGGCGATCCGGTGCTCGATCTGCGCGGGCCGGAATACATCAGCACGGCGGCGCAGCGCGAACAGCTCGACCTGTTGGGCAAGTTGAACGAGCAGCACATGGCCGCGCGGCCAGGGGGTAGCGAGCTGGCGGCGCGAATTGCTAGTTATGAGTTGGCTTTCCGCATGCAGGCCGAGGTGCCCGAGGCGGTCGACCTGAAAAGCGAAACGCAAGAGACGCTCGATCTGTACGGCGTGGGGCAGCAACCGACGGATGAGTTCGGACGGAATTGCCTGGTGGCCCGCCGGCTGGTCGAACGGGGCGTGCGCTTCGTGCAGCTCTACAGCGGTGGTGGCCATCTGGAAGAGACGTGGGACGCGCACGAGAGCGTTGAAAAGAATCACGGTCGCCACGCCGCCGAGGTCGATCAACCGATCGCGGCGCTATTGATCGACCTGGAACGTCGGGGCCTGTTGGAAAGCACCCTAATCCTATGGGGCGGTGAGTTCGGACGCATGCCGTTCGCCGAAGGAGAGGGCGCTCCCGGCCGCAATCACAATCCGTACGGCTTCACAATGTGGCTATCCGGCGCCGGCGTTAAAGGGGGCGTCTCGTACGGCGAAACCGACGAGTTTGGTTTTGAAGCCGTGACGGATAAGGTTCACTTGCACGATATCCACGCGACTCTATTGGCGCTGATGGGATTGGACCACGAGCGCCTGACGTACTTCCATCAAGGGCGCGACGAACGACTGACCGACGTCTTCGGCCGCGTCATCCATGAAGTGATCGCCTAACGATGACTAGCGACGGCGTGTTATTCGTGGTTCGCGTTTTGGCATTCCTGAGCCTCGCCTAATCAGAGTCACTTGGGGGCGGGTGATTTGATGCGTTCTTACTCTCGGCTGCTGATTTCCTGCGCCGTGTTGTTGGCGATCAACGTCACCGGACGCGCCGAGGAGCCGATCACCGCGGCCATTCCAGATCGGGCGTGGGATGCCGCCTTCGATCGGGCTGACGGTTGGATTGGCGGTGATGCGATTTATTCGACGCCACTGCCCGGCGGTGACGTGCTGTGGCTGTTCGCGGACACGTATATCGGTGAAGTGCGCGAGGGACGCCGTCAATCGGGCCTGAGGATGGTGAATAACACGCTCGCGCGACATCGAATGCCGGCCGCAGGCGCCGCGCCCGATCCGGCGGCGGTAACGTTTCTCTGGGGTGCAGGCACAGACGGCGAGGATGCCAAGGCCTGGATACATCCTGATCGGAAATTGCCGGCCGGACCGCGGACAGGTCGAGGTGATTGGTACTGGCTGGCCGATGCGACGCTGCTACCCGCCGGCGCCGCACAAGAACGCCTGGTGTTTTTTCTGTGGCGCACGGCGCGATCGTTGACCGACGGGCTGGGCTTCAAGAGCGTGGGAAGCGCTCTTGCCATCGTTGATAATCCGGCGGCCGATTGGACGACATGGCAGCCGCGTCAATTCGCGATTCCGGACGCCTTTCCGGCTACAGCGAATCCATCCGGCGAGGCTGAGATTTTGTGGGGCTCGGAATTAATCGTTGATTCGCAGACTGAACAGGGGCCGCAGCCTCGGCATGAACCAGAGCTTTACGTCTTCGGCTGTCGCCAGAGACCGAAGGGGGCAAACGAATTGGTCGTGGCCCGTGTCGCGGTCGATAAGGTCGAGGAGTGTACGCAGTGGCGCTTTCGCACCGTGGACGGTTGGAGCGATCAATCGCAGGCGGCCGTGACGCTGGCGACCTACGTGACGACCGAGTTCTCGGTGACACGGCTACCTGCCGGCGAGCATCCCTTATGGGTGCTGATTCACACCGAGGCGTGGTTCGGGACGCGCATCATGGCGCGGACCGCTCGATCGATGTTCGGCCCTTGGTCGAAGGCCACGCCCGTCTATCAGGTGCCCGACGTCGACGGTCAGAAGAAGCATTTTACGTATGCCGCGAAGGCGCATCCGGAAATCAGCCGGCCGGGCGAGCTGCTGGTGAGCTACGTGGTGAATTCGTTCGACTTTGGCGAGTCATCGAGCAACGCCGCGATCTATCGACCGCGCTTCGTGCGCGTGCCATACGGCGTACTGCCCGAGCCGCCGAACGTTAAGTAGCAGACGACAAAGGTATGCGAGGTGCCGGCGCGATTCGCTGCCCGGCATACTTGTCTTGGCCGGCAGGCGACGTCCATCACGGTCGCGGAGTGAAATGATCAGTCGCGGCGTCAAGCGCACGCGAGAGCCCCCTTTGGGCCGCCGAATTATTCGCATCCAGATGCACCGCCCGACGGAACGCGGCCGTGGCTTGTTCGAGATGGCCGTTCTGGAGATAGCTCTCGCCCAGTTCCGCGAGCACCGCGGCGCGAGCCTTGGCCAGCTCGCCGGCGGTTGCCGCGTGCTGCTGCGATTCGTCCGCTCGTCCAAGTTTTTCTAAGACTTCGGCCAGCGCGCGATGGGTGTCGATATCCAGCGGGTCGATGCGCAGCGCGTGTTCGAATGCGTCCCGCGCTGGTTGCCATTGTTGCTGCCCCGCCCGAACCATGCCCAGCGCGTACAGAGCGTTGGCATCCTCGGGCATTGCGTCGAGCGCGGCCGTGAGTTGCTGTTCGGCTTCGGCGTAATTCCCCGACTTCATCAGGGCATAGCCGAGCCCTTTGCGCGCCGGTACGTTGGCCGGCTCGAAAGCGACGGACTTTCGAAAATACTCGGTAGCGCGCGACAGATTGCCGTCCGCGTCCCCCTCTTGATTGACGTCCGCTAGCAGTAGCGCCCCTAAGTTGCCATTGGTCAGCGAATCGTTCGGCGCGAGCTCAACAGCACGCTCGGCCAACGCGTAGGCTTCGGTTTTTCGGCCTACGGTGCTGTAGTGCATCGACAGATTGGCGTAAGCGGTCCAACTGGTCGGATTCTTGACGATCGTGTCCGCGTACAGCGTTTCCAGGTCGTAGTAGACGAACGTCTGGCAAAAGGTCAGCACCCCCAGGACGGAAAGCAAGATGCCGACCGCCAGAGCTTGCGCGCCATGCCGCTCGCGATCCAGCCGCACAAGCGCTGGCGAGATGGCTCCCGCCGCGAGCGCCAACAGCGCGATCCCGGCGTGATATTGAAAGTGATCCGCCACGAACGAAAAGCGAAATGGATAGACATCAAAAAAACCGAGCGCCGGCGTCAAAACTCCGGCGAAGATCAACACCGCGGCGAGCGGTCCGCGCCCCAGGCGATCCCGCGCGTACCATAGCCCGCCCATGACGAGCAGCGCTGCAAGCGGAAACAAGTATTGCCACCACACGGCCTGGTCGATGGCGAACCGCGGGTAGAAGAACGCGAGGGGATAAGGCCACGCAAGTTTCGCCGCGTAGAACCACAATACGCGCCCGGCGAGCAACACCCGTTCGACCGGCGTCAACGACCACTCTTCGCCTACCGCGCCGACGAAATGTTTTTCCATCCAGACCGTGACCATCCCCAGCGCCAACCCCACGGCAAAAAACGGCACTAGCGGAATCGCGTCTCGCGCGGTGATCCGGCCGCGCTTCCACCATACGATCACCAAGAGCACGGCCGGCATCGTCACGACCACTGTTTTGCTCAGTGCCGCGCAGGTGAATAGCAAGAGCGCCGCCGCATACCATCGCCAGCGGTGCGGTGATCGTTGCGAAGTCGTGCCGACCGCATCTTCTTCAGGCGGAGCAAAGCGAAAGTAAGCCAGCATCGACAATAGTGCCAGCGGTAACGACAATACGTTCTTGCGCTCCGTGATCCAGGCCACCGATTCGACTTCGACCGGATGTACGGCGAAGAGCGCAGCCCCCAGCCAGGCCCCTGGCACCTCGAGCCGCAAGAGCAGCCGCCATACCAGCAGCACGCCCGCGGCATGCAACGCGATATTCACCGCGTGATAGCCGACCGGATCGAGCCCCCACAGATGCCGTTCGATCCAGAAGGTCGTATGAACGAGCGGGTAATACTGTGGCACGGCTCCCAGTTCGAACCAGATGCGCCGCAAGCCATCGACCGATTCGAGCGTCGTGTTCTTCGTGACGTAGGCGTCGTCGTCCCAGATAAAATCGGCCCGCAACGCGCAGGCGTAACTGGCCACGACCATAATTATCAGGGCGGCGCCTGCCAGCAGAGTTCGGCCGCGCGGGCTCGACGACGGTGCCCCCGAGCGCGGGGCCACGCTCTTGGCCGGTCGGGAGCGCTGCCTGGGAACTCGTGCCATCGGAATTGGGTCTCGGCGACGAAATGAGCGCGCGAAAAAGCCTCGCTGCGTTAAACTATTTCGCGGCGAGGCTTTCCGACGTTCTTCGCAAGCTGGGGAACTAGGATTTGAACCTAGACTAACTGGTCCAGAGCCAGTCGTGCTACCGTTACACCATTCCCCAGAAAGGTTTTCTGCCCTCGGTCGCGGCGGATAACGCCTCGCGACCGCGACCGGCAGCTTTTCAAAGACTAGAGGGGGCTGGAAAACGAGTCAAGGCCGGGGGCCACGGTGCGGCCGGTCTACTTGTCGCGCGAAACGCCGTTATTCTTCCGGCACCAGGGCCACGGCGCGGCACCATCCGGCGCTCGCCCGCTCGATCTTTACGGGCAAACACGAGACATAAAAGCCGTGCGGGCACGGGATCTGGTCGAGGTTCGCCAGTTTCTCGATCTGGCAATACTCGCGGGTGATGCCGGCGAAGTGGGCCGGCCAAATCGCGCGGCCGTCCCCCGTCAGGCGGTAATCGGCCACCATCGCGGCGAACGGCCGATCGAGCGTGTAGGCGTCGATCCCGATCACCCGCACTCCCTGCTCGACCAGCCACAGCGTTCCATCCCGACCCAGCCCCGGCTGGGCGAAGTATTCCGGTGTGTCGAGCCGGTGGTCCGCGCCGGTTTGCAAAAGCACGATATCGCGCGGCTGTAACTGGTAATTGATCTTCGCCAGTTG